>VAZS01000355.1 GCA_005884855.1 Alphaproteobacteria bacterium
CGATGGCGCCGTACATCACGGTATTGCCGACAATGATGGACTCCTCCGGCACGATCCCGGAGTCGCGCGGCGGCTTGACGATGATGCGGCCGCCGGACAAGCCTTTGCCGACATAGTCGTTGGCCTCGCCTTCGAGATCGAAGGTGACGCCGCGCGCCAGCCACGCGCCGAACGCCTGGCCGGCGGTGCCCTTGAAGCTCACCTGGATAGTGTCGTGCGGCAGGCCGGCATGGCCGTAGATCTTGGCCACTGCCCCCGACAGCATCGCACCGGCGCTGCGGTCGGTGTTGTTGATCGCCATGTCGATCTTGACCGGCGCGCCGCGGTCGAGCGCCGCTTGAGCCTTTTCGAGCAGCCGGCGGTCGAGCACGTCCTCCAGATGATGGTTCTGCGCCTCCGCCTGATAAATCTTCTGGCCCGGCACTTCCTTCTGCCGCACGAACAGCTTTGAGAAATCGAGCCCCTTGGCCTTCCAGTGCGCTACCAGCCTGGACTGATCGAGCATCTGGGTCTGGCCCACCATCTCGTTGAAGCTGCGGTAGCCGAGCGAAGCCATGATCTCGCGCACTTCCTCGGCGACAAAGAAGAAATAGTTGATGACGTGCTCGGGCTGGCCGGTAAAGCGCTTGCGCAACACCGGGTCCTGGGTGGCAACGCCGACCGGACAGGTGTTGAGATGGCACTTGCGCATCATGATGCAGCCCGCGGCGATCAGCGGCGCGGTGGCAAAGCCGAATTCGTCGGCGCCCAACAAAGCCCCGATCACGACGTCACGGCCGGTGCGGAATCCACCGTCGACCTGCACCACGATCCGGCTGCGGAGCCGCTCGCGCACCAGTGTCTGGTGAGTTTCAGCCAGCCCGATTTCCCAAGGTGAGCCGGCGTGCTTGATCGAGGTGAGGGGGGATGCCCCGGTGCCGCCCTCGAAGCCGGCGATGGTGACGTGGTCGGCGCGCGCCTTGGCGACGCCGGCCGCAACCGTTCCGACGCCGATTTCCGAGACGAGCTTTACCGAAACCTGGCCGTCCGGATTGACGTTCTTCAGGTCGTAGATCAGCTGCGCCAGGTCCTCGATCGAATAGATGTCGTGGTGCGGCGGCGGCGAGATCAGGCCGACGCCGGGGGTCGAATGCCGCACTTTCGCAATGGTCGCATCGACCTTGTGGCCGGGCAATTGGCCGCCTTCGCCGGGCTTTGCTCCCTGCGCCATCTTGATCTGCATCATATCGGCGTTGACGAGATATTCGGTGGTCACGCCGAACCGGCCCGAGGCGACCTGTTTGATGGCCGAGCGCATCGAGTCGCCATTCGGCATTGGCTTGAAGCGATCGGCCTCCTCGCCGCCCTCGCCAGTATTGGACTTTCCTCCAATCCGGTTCATGGCGATCGCCAAGGTCGTGTGCGCCTCGCGCGAAATCGAGCCAAATGACATGGCGCCGGTGGCGAAGCGCTTGACGATATCCTTGGCCGGTTCGACCTGATCGAGCGGAACGGGTTTGCGCTTCTCGTCCTCGGCGCTCTTGATCTTGAACAGGCCGCGCAGGGTCAACAGCCGCTCGGACTGCTCGTTGAGAATTTTCGCAAACGCCCTGTAGCGCTCCAGCGAATTGCCGCGCACGGCATGTTGCAGGGTGGAGACGGACTCGGCGGTCCAGGCGTGATCCTCGCCACGGGTTCGGTAGGCGTATTCGCCGCCGACATCCAGCGCGTTCTTGTACACCGGCGCATCGCTGAACGCGTCGGCGTGGCGGCGGGTGGTTTCCTCGGCAATTTCGGCCAAGCCTACGCCTTCGATGCGGGTGTGGGTGCCGACAAAATACTTCGAGACGAAATCCGCCTTCAATCCTACCGCGTCGAAAATCTGCGCGCCGCAGTAAGACTGATAGGTCGAGATGCCCATCTTCGACATCACCTTCAACAGGCCCTTGCCGATCGATTTGATGTAGCGCTTGACGAGTTCGTAATCGTCCAGCGCCGTGGGCATCCGGTCCTTCAATGCGACGATGGTCTCGAACGCAAGATACGGGTTGATCGCCTCGGCGCCGTAGCCTGCAAGACAGGCGAAGTGATGCACCTCGCGCGGCTCGCCGGATTCGACCACCAGACCGACGGAGGTGCGCAACCCGGTGCGGATCAGGTGATGGTGCACGGCGGCACAGGCCAGCAGCGAGGGTATTGGAATCCGGTCCGAGCCCGCCATGCGGTCGGAAAGGATGATGATGTTGACGCCTTCGCGAACCGCGGCTTCGGCGCGCGCACACAATTCATCGAGCACCTGCTCGAGCCCCGCCGCGCCAAGCCCCGCATGAAAGGTAGTGTCAAGCGTGCGCGACTTGAAATGGGTGTCGGCGATTTCCGAGATCGACCGGACTTTTTCCAGGTCCGCGTCGGTCAGGATCGGCTGGCGCACCTCGAGACGTTTGGTGCCGGCCATGCCCTGCAGGTCGAACAAGTTCGGCCGCGGCCCGATGATCGAAACCAGGCTCATGACCAGCTCTTCGCGAATCGGGTCGATCGGCGGATTGGTGACCTGCGCGAAGTTCTGCTTGAAGTAGGTGAACAGCTGCTTCGGCTTGTCCGACAGCGCCGATATCGGCGTGTCGTTACCCATTGAGCCGTTGGCCTCTTCACCGGTGGACGCCATCGGCGTCATCAGGATATTGATGTCTTCCTGGCTGTAGCCGAACGCCTGCTGCCTATCGAGCAGCGGCAGGTTGGAGCGCATGCCCTTGGTCGGCGCATCCCGCAATTCCTCCAGCACGATCTGGGTGCGGTCGAGCCACTTGCGATAAGGATGGCTGCGCGCCAGCGAAGCCTTGATCTCGTCATCGGGAATAAGCCTGCCCTGTTCGAGATCGACCAGCAGCATCTTGCCTGGCTGGAGCCGCCACTTGGTGACGATGCTCTCCTCGGGGATTTTTAGCACGCCCATCTCCGAGGCCATGACGATGCGGTCATCGCTGGTCACGAGATAGCGCGCGGGGCGCAGGCCGTTACGGTCGAGCGTAGCGCCGATCTGGCGGCCATCAGTGAAGGCGATGGCGGCAGGACCGTCCCAGGGCTCCATGATCGCCGCGTGATATTCGTAAAAGGAGCGACGCTCTTCATCCATCAACGCATTGCCGGCCCAGGCTTCCGGAATCATCATCATGACGGCGTGCGGGAGCGAGTAACCACCCTGCACCAGGAATTCCAGCGCGTTGTCAAAGCAGGCGGTATCGGACTGGCCCTCATACGAGATCGGCCACAGCCGGCTGATGTCCTTGCCGTACAATTCCGAGTGCACCGAGGCCTGGCGCGCCGCCATCCAGTTGACGTTGCCGCGCAGCGTGTTGATCTCGCCGTTGTGCGCGATCATCCGGTACGGGTGCGCCAGCGACCAGGTCGGGAAGGTGTTAGTTGAAAAACGCTGATGCACCAGCGCCAGCGCGCTCTCGAAATCCGGCTCGCTCAGGTCGGGATAGTATTTGGCCAGTTGGTCGGCAAGGAAGATGCCCTTGTAGACGACGGTGCGGCACGACAGCGACACGGGGTAATAGCCGGCAAGGCCGCGGTCGCGGCGTTGATAAATCGCCTGCGAAATCGACTTGCGCAGGATGTAGAGCTTTCGCTCAAATTCGTTGTCGGTCTTCGCCGCGCCGTTGCGCGCGATGAACACCTGCATGTGCGCGGGCTCGGTGGGCTTGACGGTTTGGCCAAGCGAGGAATTGTCGGTTGGCACTTCGCGCCAGCCGAGCAGCACCAGCCCCTCGGCCTTGATCTGGTCGGCGATGATGCTCTTGATAACTTTGCGCCAGGCCGTCTCTCTCGGCATGAACAATGCGCCGACGGCGTAATCGCCGGGCTGAGGTAGCTTGAAGCCGATCTGGGCCGCCTTGCGCGCGAAGAAAGCATGCGGGATCTGCACCAGGATGCCGGCGCCGTCACCGGCGCGCGGATCGGCGCCGACCGCCCCGCGATGTTCGAGGTTGCAGAGAATGTCCAGCGCATCGGAGACGATCTGGTGCGACTTCTTGCCTTTGATGTTGGCGATGAAGCCTACTCCGCAGGAATCTTTTTCGAGACTGGGATCGTAGAGACCCTCAGCGGACGGACGCCAATCGTGCTCGCGCCGAACCTCTTCCAGAGCCATGGCCGGTTTCGAATCCGGGGCCGTCGATAGCGCATCCGTCACGATGTTCTCGCGCTCGAACTCCGACCCGTTCATCTCCAGTCCTCTCAATAAGGCCAAGCGCCTCAAGCGTTCTCGGCGCACCTTGGGCGTTCCGCGGCACCCACCGGGCCACCGCTCGTCCTCCGCGAGCCGCAATTTCAGAATTCAGACCGGGCGTTCAGCGTCCCCGACGAACGGCCTTGCCTGCACTTCTCGGCAGCCGAAGCGCCGAATTCCTCTTTTGGCGATCCCGCTGCCGGAACCGTGCCGCAAATAAGACAGCTATACTGTCCTAATTCCGACCATGCCAAATTTTTTTCTACCACACAAGCGCGTGAAAGTCGCCGGTTAGCGTGGCTTGCGCCCGATCTGCACAGGGCCGGCCGGTCTGCCCGGTCCGTTTGGGGCAGACGCGCCGCGATCCGGCCCAAGGACCGCCCAATTCGGCGACAATCTTCGCGCCCGTTTGGGAGCGAAACGCTCCTGGCATGGACAGGTTGCAGGAGCCACTCGGAAAATGAAGCTGTTCAACGGATTATTCATATCGGCCGCGCTGGTTGCCGGTACCACGGCGGCGGATGCGCAAGTATTGCCCCCTTATGAGATCGGCGGGGCACCTTACGCAATCGTGTCGGATGTCGAGGGCGCCTATGCGCCGCCGCCCGGGGGACCTGCGTTGCCGCGCTACAGTGGCCAGATGACGTTGCTGCCACCCCGCGAGGTCTACGCGGTGGTCCGCGACAGCGGGTTTTCGCCGCTCGGCGTTCCGCAGCAGCGCGGTCTGGTCTACACCATCGCCGTTATCGATCGCGGCGGTGAGGATGGCCGGCTGGTGATCGATGCCCGCAACGGCCGTATTATCCGCTTTATGCCGGCATATCGGATGGGCGACAATCTCGCTGACGCCTTGACCGCGAGATATGGCCCGGTCGGGCCGCCGCCGGTCGGCCCCCTCGGAAGCCGCCCGCGGCCGCCGGCTTCGATCCCGCCCGTCGCAAGCCGTACGCCTTCGGTGCCATTGCCGAAAACAACACGCCAAGCCCAGCAATCCGCGGCCGTCCAAGCGGCGAAACCGGCACCTGCGCCAACGGCCCCGGAGGCCAGCGCGCCCGCAGTGCTCGAGCCCAAGCGCCCGCCGCAAATCATGCCAACCCAGGAGCTGCCGAAAGTGCAGGGGCTGGATTAAGCTGGTCGTTGCCGCGAACGCGGCGTTCGGAGGACGACGACAAGAAAACGCCCCGGTGGCCGGGGCGTTTTCGTATTCAGGGATGTAGCGCGAAATTACCGTCAGGCGGCAGCTTTCTCGGCCGAGCCGTCGACCACCTGCGCGGCTTGGGCGCTGGTGGAAATCTGGATGCTGCGGGGCTTCTTGGCCTCGGGGATCTCGCGAACCAGATCGACATGCAGCAGGCCGTTCTCGAGCGAGGCGTTTTTCACCACCACGTAATCGGCGAGCTGGAAAACCCGCTCAAAGGCGCGCGCGGCGATGCCGCGATAAAGCACCTCGGCCTTGTCTTTGGCATTTTCATTGGCGGTTTTTTCGCCCTTGATCGTCAGCGTGTTTTCTTTCGCAACGATCGAAAGCTCACCCTGCGAGAAGCCGGAAACTGCGACCGTGATTCGGTAGCTGTTCTCAGCGGTGCGCTCGATATTGTAGGGCGGGTAGCCTGGGCTGCCATCCAAAGTTGCGCGGTCGAGCAGCGAAAACAGTCGGTCGAAGCCGACGGTCGAACGGTAAAAGGGAGTGAGATCGTAAGTACGCATGAATAGTCCTCCATTGAGCGACTGTTGAGTTAACCCGCCCGCCATCAGGCCGGGCTTTCGTGTTCGTGCAGCCTGGTCTCGGTGTTCCGAAACACTGGTAGCGGCCTGCACGAAAGTGATATGGGAGAGGCCCGACGGCGTTCAAGAGGGCGGGAACGGCGCGTGGTTTTTGCGCTCGCGCCCTTGATTTCCAGCACTTTTCACCTATCCGGTCCCGCCCATGACGCTTGTCTCGATTCCTGCGAATCCCGTTCCGGAGAACGTCGTCGCGGGTACCATAAAAACACCCGACGGTGCCGAACTGCGCTTCGCGCGCTGGGCGCCGCCGGCGGGCCGCAAGGGCACGGTCTGCGTCTTCACCGGACGCAGCGAGCAGATCGAAAAATATTTCGAGACCGTGACCGACCTGCGCGATCGAGGGTTTGCGGTGGCGATGATCGACTGGCGCGGGCAGGGCCATTCGTCCCGGCGCCTGCGCGATCCGCGCAAGGGCTATGTTCGCGATTTTTCCGATTACGAGGTGGACGTCGAAACTTTCGTGCAACAAGTCGTGCTGCCGGATTGCCCGCCGCCGCATTTCGCGCTGGCGCATTCGATGGGCGCGGCGGTGATGTTGCGCGTCGCGCATGCAGGGAAGCGCTGGTTCGACCGCATGGTGCTGTCGGCGCCAATGATCGATCTTCCGGGACGCCGCACCGGGCTTCCGGCGCGCGCGCTTCTGCGTCTGCTGCGGCTTGCGGGCCAGGGCGGCCGCTACATCCCCGGCGGAGGGGACGCGCTGACCGGCGCTGACACATTCGTCAACAATCCATTCACCAGCGACCCCGTGCGCTATGCACGTAACGCCGCGATTCTCGAGGAAGATCCAACGCTCGGCATCGGCTCGCCTACCGTGGCCTGGGCGGATACGGCGTTCAGGGCAATGAACGGCTTCCGTGCATCCGACTATCCCTCCCGGATACGACAGCCCATCCTGATGCTGGCGGCCAGCAACGACACGGTGGTGTCGACGCCGGCAATCGAGGAATTCGCCTATCACCTCCGCGCCGGTTCGCATCTGGTGATCGCCGGATCGAAGCACGAAATCCTGCAGGAGCAGGACCGTTATCGCGCGCAGTTCTGGGCCGCATTCGACGCCTTCGTGCCGGGCACGCCGCTGTTTAAGTGAAAGGCAGCGCAGCGTTATGCTAGCTTCGCAATCGTACTTCCCACCAGATAAAGCCCGAGAAAAATCATCGCGATCAGAAACCAGCGGCGGAAGGCGTCCGGATGCATTCGCGAGCGCACCGCCTGGCCGATGAACATGCCCGCAAAGGCGGCGGCCATAGCGATTGCGCCGGGCAGCGCGGTCGCCGCGCTCAACAGCCCAACGCTGGTGAGACTGAAGGCAAGCGCCAGCGTGGCCACCGTGAAGAATACGCCGAGTGCCTGCACCAGCTCATCCTTCTCCATGCCGATCGCCTGCATAAACGGCATCGAGGGGATGACCTGTACGCCGGTGGCGGCGGAAACCAGCCCGGTGATCAGGCCGACGATCCCGCCAACCCACTTTTCGTGCTTGCGCGCGACCTTGAAGCTGAACCTGCTCAAGCCCACGATCGCATAGATCACCAGCAGCGCACCAAGAACGATGGTGCCGTAACGCGCATAAGGGCCGGTCAGCATACCCGCGTTCAACCAGATGCCGATCACGGTCCCCGCCATCAGCGGCCATAGCCGCCGGATGATGTCGGCGAGATAAGGGCCCACAAAGGTTTGCCAGATATTGGTGACGATCGCCGGCACGATCACGATGGCGATCGCCTGCGATGGCGGCATCGTCACCGCCAGCAGTCCCATCGCGACCGTCGGCAGGCCAAGCCCGATTACGCCCTTGACGAAACCGGCAAACAGGAATGCCGCGGCAATCAGAATCATCAGAGGTTCAAACATGCCGAACACATTGACGGATCGGCACCGGCCGCACAATCACCGCTATGCAGAGCAGGTCTACTGCTATGGAGTGAATTAGCTGTTCAAGAGCTTGATCGCCGCTTCATGCACGCGCGGATCGCCCGCAGCGATAATGCGGCCGCCGCTTTGAGCGGGCTTGCCTTCCCAGGTGGTGACGATGCCGCCAGCGCCGGTGATAATCGGAATCAGCGCTGCGATATCGTAGGCTTTCAGTTCGGTTTCCACCACGAGATCGAGATGGCCGGCGGCGAGCATGCAGTAGGAATAGCAATCGCCGCCATAGCGCGACAGCCGCACCGTTTGTTCGACACGGTCGAAGGCGGCGCGGTCCGCCGCGTTCATCAGCAGAGGACTGGTGGTGAACGAGGTCGCCTCCTTCAGTGAGCCGCAGCGCCGCACTGCCAGCTTCCGTTCGCCCGAGGGCCCCTGGTAATGCGCCGAGCCGCTGTCGCCTGAGAAGCGCTCGCCGATATAGGGTTGATGCATCATGCCGAACACCGGCGTGCCCTTGTGAAGCAGCGCGATCAGCGTGCCCCAGAGTGGAAAGCCGGCGATAAAGGACTTCGTGCCGTCGATAGGATCCAGTACCCAGACGTATTCGGCATTCTCTTGCTCGCTGCCGAACTCCTCGCCGACAATGCCATGCTGCGGAAAATTGTCCTTGATGAGCCGCCGCATCACCGCTTCCGCCGCGCGGTCGGCTTCGGTGACCGGATCGAAATCGTGGCTGTTGCTTTTATTCTCGATCGAGAGCGACGTCCTGAAGAACGGCAGGATGGTTTCGCCGGAAGCGGTCGCAAGGCGGCCGATGAAGGCTGTGAAATCGATGACCGTCACGGTTATTCCCAGGGGCAGCGGAATGCGCGCATCGCGCGCCCTTGCCTAACTCAATCCCGCCGAGAGCGCACTGGCCACGGCGCCTATCCCATCGGCATCCGAAGTTTTTCGACTGACAGAATCAGCTCGTGCATTCGTGTATTTTCCAAGAACAGCGGGATCACGAATTGGCGAGATCAACAACAAGGGCTATTGCGAGTGGTGCGGCCGCTGCGGGCTGCTATCTAAGTTGTTGAAATTACAGCACAAACAAGCTATGTGACTTTTTTACGTCGGCGCTCGGATTTGTAGCTTTTTGCACTGAAAATGATTTAAAAGCACTTGCACTTTGTGCAGCGCGGCCGCATATTGTTGCGGTGCGGTAGCGCCTCGCGCTATCGCTGCCCTCCTTGGGCGTTTCCTCCCTAGACTTGGGCCGCTTGTTCATTCAAGCGGCCCTTTTTTCTTTGTAGTGCTGCGTTCCCAAACCGCAATCGCTGCCCACGTTCACGCCGCCGTTCGTCCATGTAGATCGCGCGGTTGAGTTCGAGCTGAATGGTATGCAGTCCGGAGGCCGGGTTGCCGTAATGCTCGGTGATGAAACCGCCGGCGTAGGGCTTGTTGCGTCCGACGGAATAACCGAGCCGCCTCATGGTCTCCTCCACCATGTCGGGCAGCAGCGCCGCGCAACTGGTGCCGTAGCGGTCGCCGATCACCACGTCCGGCCGCCGCGGCTCGTCCCTCGACACGCCGATCGAAGGCATCGAATGGCAATCAACTAACACCACCGTGCCGAATGCCTGATGCGCCTTGTTGATCAACCGCCGCAGCGCGCGGTGGTAGGGCTTGTACAGCGCCTCGATCCTCGCCAGCGCCGCGTCAACGGAAAGGCGCTCGCGATATATCTCCTGGCCGTCGCCGACCACGCGCGGAATGGTGCCCAGGCCGCCGGCCACCCGCATCGATCGCGTATTGGCGAAACTCGGCAGCCTTCCTGAGAACATGCGCGGATCGAGTTCGTAGGGCTCGCGGTTCACGTCGACATAGGAGCGCGGGAAATTGACCGCCACCGTTGCAAAGCCGAGTTCGCTCATACCGCCGATCAGCTCGTCCATGAATGAATCTTCGGACCGACGTAGCGCGGCCATATCGATCCGGGACGCCTTGACGAATTCGGGTGGATAGACCGAGCCGGAATGTGGGGAATTGAAGATGATCGGCGCGCGCCACGAAGCCGGCTCCGCGATCTCAAACGGAGGCGACAGCTCGCCAATTGGCTGGTTCATCGGTAGGCGCCGTCCCTGCAATCCGCTGCTCTGGAGCCAATCATTTCGGCCAGAAAAACGGAGGTTTTATGTGCGCGTATTCTCTGTAATCCCAACCATTCTGCCAAGCTAAAAAAACTCCGAGCGGCTGGAATGTATCTGAGGTGACGGAAACTGTCGTTACCTCATTGCATCGAGGCCTGTTCCGGTACAGGAATAACGCCGCAATCGCCGCGCACGGAAGCCTTCACCCGAAATTTACTCTCTATCGGGCTAAGTAGGCGGAATGATCCTCTCAGCCGGATTCGACGACCAACCGCCATGCAAAAAATTCTCCTCGCCGAAGACGACAACGACATGCGGCGCTTCCTGGTCAAGGCGCTCGAAAACGCCGGGTTCAAGGTTTCATCTCACGACAACGGCATGTCGGCCTACCAAAGGCTGCGCGAGGAGCCGTTTGAGATGCTGCTCACCGACATCGTCATGCCGGAGATGGACGGGATCGAGCTGGCGCGGCGGGCCTCGGAACTGGACCCCGACATCAAGATCATGTTCATCACCGGCTTTGCCGCCGTGGCGCTCAATCCGGATTCCGAAGCGCCGAAGAATGCAAAGGTGCTGTCGAAGCCGGTCCACCTTCGCGAATTGGTCAGCGAAGTGAACAAGATGCTGGCGGCCTGATTTAGCCGCCCGACAGCTCTAAAGCGTCGGCCGAGCATCCTTGCCTGCCCGCTTTGGAGCCGATATACGGACCCGACCCGTTAAGGTTTGAGGGCGCGTAGCTCAGCGGGAGAGCACCTCGTTGACATCGAGGGGGTCACAGGTTCGATCCCTGTCGCGCCCACCACCCAGCCTTCCCGAACCTCCAAAGCCGTGATCAACCGAAAAGAGGCGTTTCGGCGCGGATCTTGCCGCCT
>VAZS01000291.1 GCA_005884855.1 Alphaproteobacteria bacterium
ACCGGCTGCAGCGATGACGCTCCCATCTCAACCGCTTTCTGAACCATGTAATCGAGCCGCGCATGTTTTAGCGGCGCAAACGCGTAGACGAGGTCGCGCAGGCGATCCTGTTGACGGGTTTGTGCAAGGATGCTGAGACTGTCCGGCCGTTTGCGACCCGCGATCGAAGCCTGCCATTCGCCGTCGCGGCCGTTGAACGCCAGAATCGTATCGCCCGCCGCAAGCCGCAGGACATTGCCGAGATAATTGCTTTGGCCGCGCTCCAGCTGGACCGTTTCACCCGCCGTCAATACGGAATCGACAAAAAGCCGGGGCTGGCGAAAATCGTATTGAGGCATGTCCGTTATTCCCGTTTCGTCGGTCTTTTAGCCGAAAGGTGGAGGATTACGGTAATAATCGGCCGGTTGGCAGCGCACCGCCGCGGTGTTGCCAAATTCCATGTCTTGTTAAGGAGCGGCAGGAATCGTAAAAAGCCGTCAATCGAAATTGCTCTTCTCTCGGGGAGACGTTGGGGGATCATAGACCTTGCCGGAGAAACAGCCTTGATCATCCGCCGTCTGATTGTGCCGCTCACCGCAGCGGTTATTGCCGTCCATTCCGGTCACGCCTTAGCGCAGGGCGCATTTCCCGCGCCCCTGCCCGGCCAAGGCCCCGTCAAGAACGATTCGGTATTCCCGCCGGTGAACGGCGCAGCCCCGAGCGCCTCGGTCGGCGCCGCTCCCAGTTCGTTTCCGGCAAACGGTGCAGCCCCGCTCACCGGCTCCGCGTTCGAGCGCTCGGCTGCGCCAGCATCGCAGCAAGGCCCCTCGGAAGCCTGCATGAGAGATTTCGTCCCGCTTCGTGAAGAGGCGGAGAAGCGTGGGAAGCTGATCAAGGCCGCGAGCGAACGACACGCCCCGCCGGATGAAGCCTGCAAGCTGATCGGGAATTTCGGGCAAGCCGAAATCAAAATGATCAAATACGTCGAAGCCAATGCCGCGAAATGCGGGATTCCGCCGCCGATATCGGACCAGTTGAAGAACGGCCACAAGAACACCGAGAAGATGCAGAAACAGGTCTGCGCGGCGGCGCAACAAGCTCAGCAAAAAGGACCGGCCGGCCCGAGCCTGAGCGAAGTGCTGGGTTCTTCGGCGGCGCTTCCGGACGCGACGCCCACGAAGAAGGGTGGCAGCACGTTCGATACGCTGAACGGAAACGTGCTGACCCGATGACCGCGAAAACATGAGCGGCGCGGCTGATCGCGTTGCTGATGCCACCGGCAATTGGGTCGATAGCCGCGCGCCGCGATGGTCACGGCCCTATCTGCGGCTCTCGCGTCTCGACCGGCCGATCGGCTCTTGGCTACTGCTGATGCCGTGCTGGTGGTCGGCGGCGATCGCCGCCGGCATGGCTCACAGCATTGACCAATTACCCTTCATCCTTGCGCTGTTCTTCGTGGGCGCATTCGTCATGCGCGGCGCCGGTTGCACCTGGAACGACATAACCGATCGCGATCTCGACGCAAGAGTGGAGCGGACGCGCTCGCGGCCGATACCGGCGGGGCAGGTGAGTGTGCCGCAAGCGCTGGCCTTTCTGATCGTTCAGGCGCTGATCGGCTTGGCAGTGTTACTGCAATTCAATTTTTTCGCGGTGGCGATCGGTATCGCGTCCCTGATTGTGGTCGCAGTCTATCCGTTTATGAAGCGGATTACCTGGTGGCCGCAGATCGTGCTGGGCTTGGCGTTCTCCTGGGGCGCGCTGATGGGATTTGCGGTCACGCTCGGCCGAATCGATGCGGCGGCGATTGCGCTGTACGCGGGCTCCATTGCGTGGGTGATCGGTTACGATACCATCTACGCGCATCAGGACACTGAGGACGACGCCCTGATCGGGATCAAGTCGACCGCCCGCCTGTTCGGTTCGCGCACGGGTCCCGCGCTGATGCTGTTCTACGGGTTAGCCGTTGTCTTGATCGGCGTGGCACTCGCGCTCGCCGGCACCGGCTTCCCGGTCTGGATCGGACTCGCGGCATTCGCCGCCCATCTCGTCTGGCAGATCAGGCGCCTGCAGATCGACGATCCCGCGCTGTGCCTGCGCTTGTTCAAGTCCAACCGTGATGCCGGGCTGCTATTGTTTGCAGGCCTACTCGCGGATGCGGTGATCCGGGCCGGTTAAAGGCCAACTAGTTCCGCGCGATAATCTCGCGTTCGCCGCGATGAATGTTCGCGCGATTGAGCAAAGCGCCGCCGCGCCGCCGCACCAGGAATCTCGGTCGACGCGCCCGGATCGAGTTGTGACGGCGACGCCGCGCCGCCGGTTCACGCGCCTTGGCTTCCTGCAATTGCGGAAGTGCAAAGACCTCGCTCCACAACCGAGACGAGGCGGCGATCTCGTCAGGGTCGGAAGTTATGCAAAGCGGTATTGTCAATGAGGGATCGCGATGAACCAGCACAAGCATCTGGGCGTCTTGCAGGTCGCGCAATGCTATGCCGCGAAAGTCGCGAACAAGAAGCTTGATCGCCATCTGCATGCCATGTACGGCACGACGCAGCACAACGCGTTCGCGATGCAGCTCCACTCTGCGCACACCACCGTCCGCGCGGAGATCGTGCGCGTCAAAGCTGACTGGCAAAGAGAGAGGGTCGAGCCGCAAGGCGCGGCTCGACCCGGCGGGATTGATCCCGCCTGTTACTGTTTGACGCCTCACGGCCTGTATCCCCCGCCGGGGTTATGCTCCCGGTCGATGCGTGAGACTTTGCCAAAGCCCGTTGCGTAATCGCTTAAAAAGGCTGGTTAATCGGATGTCACGGGCGCTGCATTCGCGCGCATGATTGACAAGAGCTTGGCTGAGATGATTGACGAGACCTTGCGGCGCGTTCGAAAATCTTTCGCTTCGGCCGGGCGAAAATGCTTGAAATCCCCGTGAATCCTGCACATCTGAGGGGCCGAGCCGGTCTTCATCGCGCCCCTTCAATAGTTCTTCAATCCCGGGATTTTGTTTGTGATCTCTTCACCATCAGCGGCTTCCCCGATGTCATCGAAAGCTGCTAGCTCCGAGCTGTTCGATCAATCCGCGTTGAGCACCCTGGCGCAGCGGCTTGTCGAGGCTGCCAAGGGCGCGGGCGCCGACGCCGCTGACGCGGTGGCGCTACGAGGGATTTCCCAAAGCGTAGAAGTCCGCGACGGGCGCGTCGAAGAATCCGAACGCTCGGAAGGTGATGACATCGGGCTGCGCGTGCTTGTGGGACAGCGCCAGGCCGTGATCTCCACAAACGATGTCAGTGGCGATGGCATCGCCAAGCTCGCAGAGCGCGCGGTGGCCATGGCGCGCGTCGCGCCCGACGACAAATATGTCGGCCTTGCCGATCCGTTGTTACTGGCGCGCGAGTTTCCAGATCTCGATCTGCTCGATCCCGAGACCCCGTCGATGTCGGAGCTTGAACGCCGCGCCTATGAAGCTGAATCCGCCGCGCTCGCCGTAAAGGGCGTCACCAAATCGGGCGGCGCGTCGGCGTCGGCCGGAATTGGCGGAATGGTGCTGGTGACCTCCACTGGATTCCACGGCTCGTACTTGCGTTCGAGCCAGGGCATTTCGATGACCGCCATCGTCGGCGACGGCACCAGCATGGAACGCGATTACGACTACACGACCGCGCCGCACGCTTCGGATCTCGCATCGTCCGAAAGCGTCGGCCGAAAGGCCGGCGAGCGTACGGTGGCACGCGCCAATCCGCGCAAGGTCCAGACCTGCAAGGTGCCTGTGGTGTTCGATCCCAGGGTTTCCGGTTCGCTGGTCGGCCATCTCGTCGGCGCCGTGAACGGCTCCTCGATTGCGCGCAAGACCAGTTTCCTCAAAGACCGCCTCGGAGAGCAGCTGTTTGCCAACAATATTCGCGTCATCGACGATCCGTTGCGGGTGCGAGGGCTCCGCTCCCAGCCGTTTGACGCCGAAGGCGTCAGAGTCAAAAAGCTGGCGATCATCGATCAGGGTGTGCTGACCTCGTGGCTGCTGGATTGCGCGACCGCGCGCGAACTGGGGCTGGTGACGACCGGCCATGCCCACCGCGGCGTCTCGTCCTCGCCATCGCCGGGCCCATATAATTTGCATCTCGAAGCAGGCGAGCCCAGTCCGGCCGAGCTAATCTCCGACATCAAACAGGGTTTTTACGTCACCGACCTGATCGGATCGGGGGTAAATGGCGTGACCGGCGACTACAGCCGCGGCGCATCCGGCTTCTGGATCGATAACGGCGAGA
>VAZS01000356.1 GCA_005884855.1 Alphaproteobacteria bacterium
TCGCTCGACGAATCTGCGTTCCGCGCCCTGGTGAGCTGGCAGATAGCGGAGGGCACCCATGGCTTGGTACCGGTCGGCACAACCGGCGAAAGTCCGACCGTGAGCCATGACGAGCATAACCGCGTGGTCGAATGGTGCATTGAGGAGGCGAGGGGCCGCGTTCCCGTGATCGCCGGCGCCGGGTCCAATTCCACCAAGGAGGCGATCGAGCTTGCCCAACATGCCGAGAAGGCGGGCGCCAACGCTGTGCTGGTGGTGACGCCGTATTACAACAAGCCGACCCAGGAGGGCATGTACCAGCACTTCAAGGCGGTCAATGATGCGATCGGAATCCCGATCATCATCTACAATATTCCCCCGCGCTCGGTGATAGACATGAGCGTGGACACCATGGCGCGCCTGTTCGAACTGAAAAACATCGCCGGCGTGAAGGATGCGACCGCGAGCATGGTGCGGGTTTCGCAACAGCGCGCCAAGATGGGTGAGGATTTCAACCAGTTGTCGGGCGAGGACGCAACCGTGCTCGGTTACATGGCGCATGGCGGTCACGGCTGCATTTCGGTCACGTCCAATGTCGCGCCGCGGCTATGCTCCGAATTTCACCTGGCCTGGCAGAAGGGCGATGTCAAAACCGCGCTCAAGCTGCACGACAAGCTGATGCCGCTGCACAACAACCTCTTCATCGAGTCCAATCCCGCCCCGGTGAAATACGCGCTATCGCTGCTCGGCAAGATGGACGAGAAGCTGCGCCTACCGATGGTGCCGGTAACCGAGCCCACGCGCGTGGCGGTGCGCAGCGCCATGGCGCATGCGGGTCTGATCAACTGATCCGCTCAAAAAGTCTTGACGTGCATGCGTGCCGCCCCGGTGCTATCGCTGGCGTTTCCCTGAGACATTCTTGACATGGCCGAAAAAAACGAGCGCCCGATCAAGGTCGTGGCGGAAAACCGCAAGGCCCGGTTCAACTATGCAATCGAGGACACGGTGGAAGCGGGGATCGCGCTGACCGGGACGGAGGTGAAGTCCATCCGGAATGGCAAGACCACAATTGCGGAATCATATGCGGATTCCAAGAACGGCGAGATCTGGCTGATCAACGCCAACATTCCGGAGTACCTGCAGGCCAATCGCTTCAACCATGAGCCGAAGCGGCCTCGCAAGCTGTTGCTCCACAAGAAGCAGATCAATAAGTTGATGGGCGCGGTCGAGCGCGAAGGCATGACGTTGATCCCGCTAAAGCTTTATTTCAATGAACGCGGTCGCGCCAAGCTCTTGCTGGCGGTGGCGAAAGGCAAGAAGCTGCACGACAAACGCGAAACCGAGAAGAAGCGCGACTGGAGCCGGGAGAAGGGCCGGCTGCTGCGGGCGCGGGGATAAGATCGAGCGAGCCGAGGGTGCGATGAACCAGAGAAACCTGCTTGAAGTCGATTGGAGCAAGATTCCGGCGCCGGCCGATGACGGCGCGGCGGCGCATCTTGAAGGCATGAGAATCCCTCCGATCACCCTGGTTGCGACCGACGATACCTCGGTGACGTTATCGACCTTGCCAGGGCGCACGGTCGTGTTCGCCTATCCCAGAACCGGTGAACCCGGCAAGATCGCGTTGGTCGACGACTGGGACATGATCCCTGGCGCGCGCGGCTGCACGCCGCAGACCTGCGCGTTCCGCGACCAGTTCGCGGAATTGAAGGCGGCCGGCGCCGGTCACGTCTTCGGCCTTTCGACGCAAAGCAACGAGTACCAGACCGAGATGGCCTCGCGGCTGCATTTGCCTTTTCCGGTGTTGTCGGACGAGAAACTGGAGCTGACGCGCGCGCTCGATTTGCCGACCATGCAGGTGGCAGGGCTCACACTTATCAGGCGTCTGGCGCTCATCGTCGATGATGGGCGCATCACGCATGTGTTCTATCCGGTGTTTCCGCCCGATCGAAATGCCGGGGATGTGCTGGCTTGGTTGAAGGCAAACCCGATTTAGCGCGATTCTCGCGAGCCGGACGCTGCGCGAAAGCGTGCGCAGGATGGCGAGCCAACTCACCCCAAATCAGCCCGCACTTTCGCAAACACGTTGCGAAACATTTCTGGCGTCAGCACCCGCGTGTTGGTGTTGTAACGCGAGCAATGATAGCTGTCATAAAGTTTCAGCGCGCCCGCCTCGTGCACAGCGGCGTGCGCGAACGGCGCCGAGACGCTGCGCAGGCTGAGCGCCTTCAGGGTCGATTCATGCGCCACCCTGCCAAGCGCCACGATCGCACGCAACCTGGGCATTGAACCCACTGTCGCTGACAGAAACTGCCGGCAGGTGCTGATTTCCAGCGGCAGCGGCTTGTTCTGTGGCGGTACGCAACGTACAGCGTTGCTGATCCGGCAATCGACCAACGTCAATCCATCGTCCGGCCGCGCCTGATAGACGCCCTTGGCAAAACCGTATTCGATGAGGGTTGCGTAAAGCAGGTCGCCAGCGAAATCGCCGGTGAAGGGACGCCCGGTGCGATTTGCGCCGTGCAGGCCGGGCGCGAGACCGACGATCAATAGACGCCCATCGGGATCCCCGAACGAGGGCACGGGCGAATTGAACCAATTCGGTTCACGCCCGCGCGCAGCCTCGCGGAAGCTCAGGAGTCTCGGACAGAGTGGGCAATTGCGGTCGGGTTCGGTGTGCTGTACCGCGGGCAACGGCCGTGCAGTCGTCCCTCCGGTTTCGATCGGCTGGTTTTCAGTCCTCGAATTCCTCGTCATCACCCCTTGGCACCATCGTGGTCGCGCGCTGCAGGAATTGCGGCGCGTGGTGACGCGGCTCACGTGGGGCCGGACGTTCGGACGGGTCCCGTCCGATCTTCGATTGCAGCTCGACAAGATCGGTGAACACGTCCGCTTGTCGCCGCAACTCATCGGCGATCATCGGCGGCTGGCTCGAGATCGTCGAAATCACAGTAACACGAACGCCTCGGCGCTGCACGGCTTCAACGAGTGAGCGGAAATCGCCATCGCCGGAAAACAGCACGATCTGATCGACGTGTTCGGCGAGCTCCATGGCGTCGACCGCGAGTTCGATATCCATGTTGCCCTTCACCTTGCGGCGGCCGCTGGCGTCGATGAACTCCTTGGTGGCCTTTGTGACCACGGTGTAGCCGTTGTAATCGAGCCAATCGATCAAAGGACGGATGGACGAATATTCCTGATCTTCAATGATCGCCGTGTAGTAGAACGCGCGCACCAGCGTTCCGCGGCTCTGGAATTCCTTGAGCAGTCGTTTGTAGTCGATATCGAAACCGAGTGTCTTGGCGGTCGCATAGAGGTTGGCGCCGTCGATGAAGAGTGCAATTTTATTGGTCGTTGAAGAGGGGGACATTCAGTTTCTCGCGTTGTTGCTAACGTTTTTTGGCGCAGCGGTAACCGTCCGCGCATTCCAAAATTTTACTGCCTGATGTCCGCTGAATAACGGACAAGCACCACTTCAATGTGGTGTGGCAAAGGCGAAAAGGCCAATACTTTGACCTTGCATAAAACGACTTCTTTGGCCTCGACGGCTGTCGCTGTTGTCTTGGACGGGGCCGCTTCTCAGGGACCGGTTCGGTCGTCCCAGGGCGGCATCGGCCACTCCCTTGGGCTGGATCGTGTCTGCATCGTCCAGCCTTCCGGGCTCCAGCCTCCGAGTCCCGGGCCCCTCAGGCCCGGATTATCGGAGCCGAACAGGGGGCAAATCACCAAAATGACCTTGCGAAAGCGGGCCAGCCCCTATAACTACCGGGCATAATCAACATATTCGTCCCATTTAACGGAGCGACAGTCGATGGCGCGCGTCACCGTAGAAGACTGCATTGACAAGGTCGATAATCGGTTCGATCTCGTCCTGTTAGCGGCGCACCGCGCCCGCATGATCTCGTCCGGGTCCCAGCTCACGGTCGATCGCGACAATGACAAGAACCCGGTTGTCTCGCTGCGTGAAATCGCGGAGTCCACCATCTCTCCGGAGGACCTGCGGGAAGAACTCGTTCATTCGCTCCAGAAATTTGTGGAAGTGGACGAGCCGGAGCCCGATACGGTGCCATTGATCGGCTCGGCTGGGGCCAGCGTGGATGCGGACGACACCGAGGTCGCCGTGGAGCGCATGACCGAAGAGGAGCTTCTAAAGGGGCTCGAAGGCCTGGCTCCGCCGGAAGAGCAGCCCGAAGAGGACGAATAAGCGCGCAGGCTTTGCACACTCCCGGGGGCCTGCTCGCCCTGGCTCATTTACGCAAGGCCCGGACCTCGATCCGGGCCTTTGCTTTTGTTCACATTTTCATGGTTACCATGCGCCGGCCAAGGCTGCTTCCGATTGATCGGGACCGGCGGCTCGGCGTTAAATGCGCGCGCGTGTCCTAAATCGAGCATTTTTGCGGCCCAGAAGGGTGCTGCTGCGCTCGTGCGCGCACTAGGTAATAGGAGGGCCGGCCGGTTCGGGCCGGGACCATGAAGGCAGTGATCCCAATGGTGAGTTGGCGCCGCAGCACACCCCAGATGCAGGCCGCGACCGAATCGGTTGCGGTGGCGCCTTCGTCGCCGGTGTCGCTGAGGCCGGCCAAGTCGCCACGTTCGCGGATGATGCGGCAATACGATCTGGTTGAACGGGTCAGGACCTATAACCCCGAAACCAATGAAGACCTGCTGAACCGCGCCTACGTCTATGCCATGAAAGCGCATGGCGCCCAGACCCGCGCCTCCGGCGATCCCTTTTTTTCGCATCCGCTCGAGGTCGCGGCGATCCTGACCGACCTCAAGCTCGACGACGCCACCATCGTCGCAGCGTTGCTGCATGACACCATAGAGGACACCGAGGCCACCCGAGGCGAAATCGACCACATCTTCGGGCCGGAGATCGGCGCGCTGGTCGAAGGACTGACAAAGCTGAAGCGGCTGGAGCTGGTGTCGCGGGAGGCCAAACAGGCCGAGAACCTTCGCAAGCTGCTCCTGGCGATTGCCGACGACGTCCGCGTGCTCTTGATCAAGCTCGCCGACCGCCTGCACAACATGCGCACGCTGGAATTCGTGCCGCCCGTTTCCCGCCACCGCATCGCCGAGGAGACCCTGGATATCTACGCGCCGCTGGCCGGCCGTATGGGCATGCAGGAAATGCGGGGAGAGCTCGAAGACCTTTCGTTCCGCACGCTCGATCCGGAAGCTTACGCAGTCGTGACGCAGCGGCTGGATTCACTTGCCGAGCGCAACCGGAACCTGATCGGCGAGATTGAAAGCCAGCTCTCCAAGAACCTGCAGAACAACGACCTCATTGCTCGTGTTTACGGCCGGCGGAAGCAGCCGTTTTCGATCTGGACCAAGATGGAGCGCAAGTCGGTCGGGTTCGAGCAATTGTCCGATATCTTCGGGTTCCGCGTGCTGATGAAGGACATCGAGTCCTGCTACCGGGCGCTGGGCGTCGTGCATACGACGTGGCCGGTGGTGCCCGGCCGGTTCAAGGATTACATCTCGACGCCAAAGCAGAACGATTATCGCTCTATCCACACCACCGTGATCGGCCCCGGCAATCAGCGCGTCGAACTGCAGATCCGTACCGAGGAAATGCATCAGATCGCCGAATTCGGCATCGCCGCTCACGCCTTCTACAAGGATGGCGTCGGTTCGCCGACCGAGCTCTTGAAACGCGAGTCCAATGCCTTTGCGTGGCTGCGCCACACCATCGGCATCCTGTCCGAAAGCGCCAATCCGGAAGAGTTCTTGGAGCACACGAAGCTCGAGCTGTTTCACGATCAGGTGTTCTGCTTCACGCCCAAGGGCAAGCTGATCGCGCTGCCGCGGCAGGCCAATGTGATCGACTTCGCCTATGCCGTGCATACCGACGTCGGCAATAGCGCGGTCGGCTGCAAGATCAACGGCAAGTTCGCGCCGCTGTCCTCGGAGCTGCAGAACGGCGACGAGGTGGAGGTGCTGACATCGGAGGCCCAGTCGGCGCCACCGTCGGCATGGGAATCGCTGGCGGTGACAGGAAAGGCGCGGGCCGCGATCCGGCGCGCGACCAGGACCGCCGTGCGCGATCAATATGCCGGGCTCGGCCGCCGCATCGTCGAGCGGCTGTTCGTGCGCGCCAAGATCGAGTACGCGGACGACAAACTCAGGGGCGCGCTGACGCGGCTGGCCCGGGGCTCGGTCGATGACGTGATGGCGGCGGTCGGGCGCGGGGAAATGAAGGCCTCCGACGTCGCCCGCGCGATGTATCCCGATTACAAGGAAGAACGGGTCGCACGCTACGGCCCAGCGAAGAAAAGCCTTGCTGTCAAACTGAAATTGAAATCACCGCCCGATCCGTCGCGCAGCCCGTCGGCTATACCCGTGCGCGGCATCAATTCGGACCTGCCGGTCAAGTTCGCGCCGAATGGCGGCGCCGTACCCGGAGACCGGATCGTGGGCATTGTTTCGCCGGGGGAGGGCATCACGATCTACCCGATCCAGTCGCCGGCACTGAAGGACTTCGAGGAAGAGCCGGAGCGGTGGCTGGACGTGCGCTGGGATGTCGATGAATCGACCCCGCAGCGGTTTCCGGCGCGCATCCTGGTCGACAATGTCAATGAGCCCGGAAGCCTCGCCCAGGTCGCCACTGTCATCGCCGAGCACGACGGCAATATCGACAATATCAGCATGTTCAGGCGCTCGCCTGACTTCACCGAGCTGACCATCGATCTTGAGGTCTATGACCTCAAGCATCTCAGCGCTATTATCGCGCAGTTGCGCGCCAAAGCCGTGGTCGCACGGGTCGAGCGCGTCAATGGATAGCTTCATCTCTTAGGTTCCCCGCGAGTCCTGCATGCCACATCCTCCGCTGCGCCTCGGAGTTAACGTCGATCACGTTGCTACGCTGCGCAACGCGCGGGCCGGCCCCAATCCAGACCCGGTGCGCGCGGCGCTGCTCGCGATCGAGGCGGGCGCGGACGGCATCACCGCTCACCTGCGCGAGGACCGTCGCCACATCCGCGACGACGACATGGCGCGACTGAAGGCTGAAATTTCGAAACCGCTGAATTTCGAGATGGCGGCGACAAGCGAGATGCTGGAAATAGCGCTTGCGACGAAGCCGCATGCGGTGTGCCTGGTGCCCGAGCGCCGCGAAGAACTTACGACCGAGGGCGGCCTCGATGTGGCTGCACAGCACAACGCGCTGGCGCCCGTCATCGCGCGGTTGAATGATGTCGGCATACGGGTCTCGCTATTCATCTCCGCCGAACCACGACAGATCGAAATGGCCGCCAAGCTTCGAGCGCCGGTAATCGAGATCCATACCGGTGCCTGGTGCGAGGCGGTGAACGATGGTCACGCGGCGAAGGCGGAGGCCGAATGGCAGCGCATCGTCCAAGGCGCGGCGCTGGCGCGCTCGATTGGCCTGGAAGTCCATGCCGGGCATGGGCTCGATTACGGGACCGCCGAGAAGATCGCCGGCTTGCCTGAGATCGTCGAACTCAACATTGGCTACTACATGATCGGGGAGGCGGTGTTCGTCGGGCTCGTTGAAACCGTCCGCAAGATGCGCGCCGCGATGGATCGCGGGCGCAACAATCCGGCTCCAGCTTTGAGCGCGAATCAGGCGAGCAAGGCATGATCATCGGCATTGGTTCGGACCTGATCGACATCCGACGGGTCGCGAAGGTCATCGAGCGCCATGGTGATCGGTTCCTCGAGCGCATCTTCACGGAAGCCGAGCGCGCCAAGGCCGGGCGTCGCGCCAAGAACGAGAAGATGGTGGTCGCGACCTACGCCAAGCGATTCGCCGCCAAGGAGGCCTGCTCCAAGGCGCTTGGCACGGGAATCCGGCGTGGCGTCTGGTGGCGCGATATGGGGGTGGTGAACCTGCCGGGCGGCCGTCCGACCATGCACCTGAGCGGCGGGGCGCTGGCCCGGCTTCAGGCCCTGACGCCGCAGGGCTATGAGCCGAGGATCGACCTCAGCATCACCGATGACTGGCCGATGGCGCAGGCGTTCGTCATAATTTCAGCCGTCATCCCGGGCAAACCGTGATCTGGCAGGGGATCCACCGGCACACTCATGTCGCAACTAAAAATCTAATATTTGTCAACGGATTAGGAAGTTTTGATAGCTCCGTTGATTGCGCGGCTGCGAACAACCGTCTAAAACGCCGCAGTTTAATCGAGCCAAGAGCGAGTTCAGCTTTGTACCGGGATTGGCTCTCAACATCAGACTTTAGGACCACTTTCTTGACGCAATGCGCGCAGCCATCCGCGTGAGGAAAATGCTCTGCCACCGCGCGGCAATCGGCGGGGAATCGGGAAAGCGATGAGCGTGACATCCGGGACAAAAACTGAAAGCGGCCTGGGCGAAACAATCCGGGTCGTGATCCACGCTCTGTTGATTGCGCTGGTAATTCGCACCTTCCTTTTCCAGCCGTTCAACATCCCTTCAGGGTCGATGAAGGCAACGCTTCTGGTCGGCGACTATCTGTTCGTCTCGAAATATTCCTACGGCTACAGCCATTATTCGATTCCGCTGTCGCCGCCGCTGTTCTCGGGGCGCATCTTTGGGTCCGAGCCGACGCGGGGCGACATCGTGGTTTTTCGACTGCCAAGGGAAGATAGCACCGACTACATCAAACGCGTGATCGGGCTGCCGGGCGACCGCATCCAGATGAAGGAGGGGCTGCTCTATATCAACGATGTGCCGGTGAAGCGCGAGCGCCTCAGCGACTTCATCGGTGAGGACCCTTGCGGCTCGGAAGCCACGGCGCGGGTAAAGCGCTGGAAGGAAACCCTGCCGAACGGGGTCAGCTATGAATCGCTGGATTGCATCGACAACAATTTCTACGACAACACCATTGTCTATACTGTGCCGCCCGGTCATTTTTTCATGATGGGCGATAACCGGGACAACTCGACCGACAGCCGGGTGTTGGCGGCCGTGGGCTACGTTCCCTTTGAAAATATCGTCGGTCGTGCGCAAATGATCTTTTTCTCTATTGCAGAGGGCGAACACGCCTGGATGTTCTGGCGCTGGCCGACGGCAGTGCGCTGGAATCGCATATTCACCATCGTGCGATGAACGAAGAAACAATTGATACCCAGAACCCATCACCTGCAGGCGAAGCAAGCGCTCAGCCTGATGCTACCCGCGCACCCGTGACCAAGAAGAAGCGCGCCAAGGCTGCCGCCCAGGCTGCCGCCGCAGCCGCTATCGAGGCGCGGATCGGCCACAAGTTTTCCGATCCAGAGCTGCTGGCGACCGCCTTCACGCACGTCTCGGCGCTGAAACCCGTTCGCAAGCGCGGCGATAGCTACCAGCGCCTGGAATTTCTCGGCGACCGCGTACTCGGATTGGTCGTTGCTGAGATGCTTTATCGCGCTTTCCCGAAAGCAGATGAAGGCGAGCTGTCGAAGCGGCTGGCCGATCTCGTCCGTAAGGAGACCTGTGCGGACGTGGCGAAGTCACTCGGGCTGGCCGACGACATCAAGCTAGGCCAGATGGGCGGTCCCGCGAGCGCGCGGTTGCGCATATCCGTGCTCGGCGACATTTGCGAAGCCCTCATTGGCGCGGTGTTTCTGGATGGCGGTTTCGCGGCGGCGGCGCAATTGGTGGAGCGAAATTGGGTCGAGCGGATGCGAAAGCACCGGCGCCCGCTGCGCGACCCCAAGACTGTTTTGCAGGAATGGGCGCAGGCCAACGCCCTGCCGACGCCCGTCTATCGTGAAATCGAACGCACCGGACCACACCATGATCCGCAGTTTCGCGTCGCGGTGGAATTACCGGGTTTGGCGCCTGCCGAAGGCCTCGGCGGCAGCAAGCGTGCCGCCGAGAAGTCTGCCGCCTCGGTGATGATCGTGCGCGAAGGCGTCCCCGGCGGCAGCAGCCTATGAGCGATGAGCGCGCGGAGGGTGCGGCGCCGGCCGGCACGCGCTGCGGCTTTGTCGCCCTGATCGGCGCGCCCAACGTGGGCAAATCCACTCTGGTCAACGCGCTGGTGGGTTCAAAGGTGACGATCGTCTCGCGCAAAGTGCAGACCACCCGCGCGCTGATCCGCGGCATCGTCATCGACAACAACGCGCAAATCATTCTGGTCGACACGCCGGGAATCTTCTCACCGAAGCGGCGCCTCGATCGCGCCATGGTGTCGACGGCCTGGAGCGGCGCGCACGACGCCGATCTGGTTTGCATGCTGCTCGACGCCAAGGCGGGGATCGACGAGGAAGCCGACGCGATCCTCACCAGGCTGGCCAGCGTCCAGCACGAGAAAATTCTGGTGCTGAACAAGATCGATGTGGTTGTACGCGAAAAACTGCTGGCCTTGGCCAGGGCCGCCAACGATCGCCTGAGCTTTGCGGACACGTTCATGGTTTCGGCGCTGTCGGGCGATGGGGTCGACGATCTCAGGCATAGGCTGGCGGAAATGGTGCCGCCCGGACCGTTTCATTATCCCGAAGACCAGATGTCGGATGCACCGATGCGGCATCTGGCGGCGGAGATTACGCGCGAAAAAATCTTCCGCCAGTTGCACCAGGAACTGCCGTATCA
>VAZS01000357.1 GCA_005884855.1 Alphaproteobacteria bacterium
AGGCTTTTGCCTGCGGCACGGCGGCTGTGATCTCCCCCATCGGCAAGGTGTGTTCGGCGAGCGGCGATTTTCTCATCAGCGGCGGCGCCGCCGGCCCGGTCGCGATGGGGCTGCGCAAGAAACTGGTCGACATCCAGTACGATCGCGCGGCCGACCCGCACAACTGGATCAGAAAGGTCTTGTGACCGGCCACAATTCTTCGTCATGCCCGGGCTTGTCCCGGGCATCCACGTCTTTGTAGCGGCGGAAGAAGAAAGACGTGGATGGCCGGGTCAAGCCCGGCCATGACGAATTCTGAGGTCGACAAAAGAACCTCGCGCTTGCCGGCTTCTGCATGCGCTGATAACCCCGACGTATGCCGTGTATCAAATGGCGCGTTGCAACGAGATACATCGGAAGACATGGCCGAAAAACCCAGAAAACCGCAGAAATTGCGAGCGCGGCTGCCGCGCGGGCTTGCCGATCGCGGTCCCGCCGAGATCGCCGCGACCCGTGCGATGGTCGAGAAAATCCGCGAAGTGTTTGAGCGCTATGGCTTCGAGCCGGTGGAAACCCCGGCGATGGAATATACCGACGCGCTGGGAAAATTCCTGCCTGACCAGGACCGGCCGAACGAGGGCGTGTTCTCGTTCCAGGACGATGACGAGCAGTGGATCAGTTTGCGCTATGACCTGACCGCGCCGCTGGCGCGTTACGTGGCCGAGAATTTCGATTCTTTGCCGAAGCCCTATCGCAGCTACCGCGAAGGCTACGTCTATCGCAACGAAAAGCCGGGGCCGGGGCGATTCCGTCAGTTCATGCAGTTCGACGCCGATACGGTGGGTTCAGCTTCTCCCGCCGCGGACGCCGAGATGTGCATGATGGCCGCCGACACCATGGAAGCGCTCGGCATTCCCCGCGGCAGCTATGTGGTGAAGGTGAACAACCGCAAGGTGCTCGACGGGGTTCGCGAGGCGCTCGGTATTACCGACGACGCGCAATGGCTGACGATTATGCGCGCTATCGATAAACTGGATCGACTTGGCATTTCCGGAGTTCAGCAATTGCTTGGAGACGGCCGCAAAGATGAGTCCGGTGACTTTACAAAAGGCGCTGGATTGAAAGCGGCCGACATTGCGCTGGTGAGCAGCGCCATCGAAAGTGGCAACAAGTCTGAGATCGATGTGCGACTTCGTGAAAGCGAGATTGGACAGCTGGGGCGGGAAGAGCTGAAAGAAATAGGCAGGCTGGTTGCGGGGTCTGGTTATGGCCCGGATCGCATCGTAATCGATCCTTCCGTCGTGCGCGGTCTCGAGTACTACACCGGTCCGGTCTACGAAGTCGAGCTTCTGCTCGACACCAAGGACGAAAAGGGACGTCCGGTGCGGTTCGGCTCGGTGGGTGGCGGCGGGCGTTACGACGGCCTGGTGTCGCGGTTTCGCGGGGAGCCGGTGCCGGCGACAGGTTTTTCGATCGGGGTGTCGCGGCTGCAGGCCGCGCTTACTTTGCTGGGCAAGCTCGATGCCAAGCCCGAGTTCGGGCCGGTGGTGGTCACCGTGTTCGATCGCGAGCGCATCGCCGATTACCAGAACATGGTTGCGGCGCTGCGCAATGCGAACATTCGCGCCGAGTTGTATCTCGGTAACCCCAAGAACATGGGCAACCAGCTCAAATACGCCGACAGGCGCAATTCGCCCTGCGTGATCATTCAGGGATCTGACGAGAAGGCGCGCGGCGAGGTGCAGATCAAGGATCTGATCGAGGGCGCCAAGGCCGCGGCCGCGATCGCCTCCAATCAGGAATGGCGCGAGAGCCGCCCCGCGCAGTTTTCGTGCCGCGAAGATGAGCTTGTCACGAAGGTGCGCGAAGTGCTGACGCGCCATGAAGTGAAATGGGGTAGCTATTGATTCAGGCGTCATGGCCGCGCTTGTCCCGGACAAGCCCGGCCATGACGGAAAAAACAGAGCAAAGGGAGCAAGAGAAAATGCCTGAAATTACCGTGAGCATGGCCGCCGGCCGCACCGACGAGCAGAAGGCCGGCATGATGCGCGACATCACCCAGGCGCTGGTGAAGAACCTCGGCGTCGATGCGGACGCAGTCGTCATCCAGATCAACGAAGCGCCATTGTCGCACAAGATGAAGGGCGGCAAGACTTTCGTCGAGCGCGCAGCGGCGAAGAAGTAGCAGCATGCCATCGCCTGCCATTAGCACTTCCAGCGCCGCAGCCGTCGTGCCGCCGGGCGAGGTGACGTTCTGGCGCAGCGTGGCCGAGTCAAGTTCCGAGCGATGCAACAACTCGCCGGAGCCGGCCACGGTTTCGCGCGCGAGTTTGGTGGCGAGCTCGCCCGGCAGACCGGCCTCGACGCCAGCGCGCGCCAGCTGCTCCGCAAGCAGGAACACATAGGCCGGTCCGGAACCGGAGACGGCGGTCACGGCATCCATCAAACTCTCATCGCTGATCCACTCTACCGAACCGGTGGCGCGCAGCAGCGCATCGGCCACCGCGCGCTGCGCGGCGCTGACATTTGTCGCCGCGACCGCAACGGTGATGCCGCGGCCGATCGCGGCCGGCGTGTTGGGCATGGCGCGCACTACGGTGCTGCCGCAAAACTCGGAGATCGACGCAATCGTGGTGCCCGCCATGATCGAGACGACCAGCGTCGATGGTCCCGTGAAGGATTTCAGCATCGCGCCGGCTTGCCGGAACATCTGTGGTTTCAGCGCGACCACAAGCGTCGCCACCGTGCCGAGATCGCTCGCGGATGGATTGAGACGGACGCCTTTTGCCGCCAGCGCGCTGACTTCGTTGGAGGGAGACGGCTCGATCACCGCGATGTTCTTTGGATCGAGTCCTCGCGCGAGCCACCCGCTCAGCATGGCGCCGCCCATTTTTCCCGCGCCGGCGAGAACGATGGTGCCCATGATATTTTCCAGAGTGTTGGGGGAGTTCAATGCTGTCACGACGCGTTACTCTCGTCGTCCCCGCGAACGCAGGGACCCATAACCTACAAGCCGTTCTATTCAAGCGGAGGACAGGGGACAAGTAATAGCGTTCGCAGGCGTGGATGGCGCCGAGCACCATGCTCTCGCATTGTGCGGTCGAGGCGGTGAGGCCGCCGGGCAGCACCAGCGCCTGCCGGTACATGATCATCCCGGTGTGGTTCCATATGTCGAAATGGCCGACCCACAATTGTTCGTTGATGGAGGCGATCAGCCGCTGCACCTCCGGGCGGCGAGGGCCAGGAATTTTCATGTCGAAAGCACACGCCAGATGCAGTGCCTCGATTTCGTTCATCCAGGTAAAGGACAATTGATAGTCGGTCCAGTTTCCCTTCGAGACGATCGTCACTTCGTCTTCGCCGGACCTTTCGAATGGCCAATTGTGATCCGCGGCGATGTCCTCGACAACCGCGAGTGGATTGTTTCGGGAATCGATGGTGCCTTCGAGGAGGGACATTCCGTCTCGACCTTGCCTTTTGCACGTTTCAGATACGATGGTTGTTACGCATGCGCTGGCATCACGCATCGCCGCCAATTGCAATCCAGGATGGGTTGCCCACGTCCCGCAGAGATGAGGTGATGTGATTTGCGGAATCCGCGCAACGGCACGGCGAGTCCATCCACAGGCAAAGCGCTGCTCGTCCACAGCTCTCACACCGCGTTAACGATTTGGGCGAGAACAAAACGGAATCGGATTCGCGCCTTGCGAGCAGGAGCGCTGAAGCCACCTCCGGCGCGGCGGATCGGCTCGCGCAATCGTCGATGTTCGGAGCCGGGATCACCTGGGGAATACGTCGATGTCATGGGGGACATGCGGTTTGCCCATGGCGAACCGGCTTGCTGAAGCCGCGAGGCTTGGGCATAGTTCGCTCAGGCCGCTCATACCGGGCGGCCGATGTTCTCAGGGCGGGGTGAAAGTCCCCACCGGCGGTAAGGGTGGATAAGCCCAAGCCCGCGAGCGCCTTCGTTCCCAAAGACGAAGGGTCAGCAGATTCGGTGCAATTCCGAAGCCGACGGTTAAAGTCCGGATGAAAGAGAACGGTCGCGACAGCCGCATTCCGCGCGGCGCGTCGTTCCGTATGCCCTGATTCTGGTCCTGAAAGAGGAAAGCCATGAATCAGATGTTGCAAGATGCTCCCGAAGCAAACGACTCTTCCGAAATCATCGATCGTCCACCTGTTCCAGCGCATCCGCGATTTTCAAAACCGCAGCGGATCGCGTTCGTGCAGTCCTCCTGGCATCGCGCCGTCGTGGAGCAATGCCGCATAGCGTTCCTCGAGGAGATCGAGGCGCGCAACATTGCACGCGCGCAAATCGATTTCTTCGAGGTGCCGGGCTCGTTCGAGATCCCGCTGCATGCGCAACTGCTGGCGAAGACGCGGCGCTACACCGCGATTGTCGCCGCCGGGCTCGTGGTGGATGGCGGCATCTATCGCCATGAATTTGTCGCCGACACCGTGATCAAGGCGCTGATGGATGTGCAGTTGCGCACCGAGGTGCCGGTTTTCTCTGCCGTGCTGACGCCACAGCAGTTCCACAGGTCGCCGCGGGGATTGTGTAATGTGACGGCTCGCGTGCCCCGGACGCTGCGCAGCGCATAAGCAGCGCTGCACCGCGTCCGGGACACGAGATGCGCTAATCGAACAAACTCGACACCGACTCTTCGGATGCGGTGCGGCCGATTGCTTCCGCAATCAACGTGGCGATCGACAGCGTGCGGATGTTCTTGGCATTACAGACCGCTTCGGTCGGCAGGATCGAGTCGGTGATCACAAGCTCCTTGAGCCTGGAGGTGGTGATGCGTGCGGCGGCGCCGCCGGAAAGCACGCCATGGCTAATATAGGCGTAGACTTCCTTGGCGCCGTTGGCGAGCAGCGCATCGGCGGCATTGACCAGCGTGCCGCCGGAATCCACGATGTCGTCGACCAGGATGCAGGTATATCCGGCGACATCGCCGATCACGTTCATGACTTCGGATTCGCCGGCGCGTTCGCGACGCTTGTCGATGATGGCGAGAGGAGTGTTGATGCGCTTGGCCAGCCCGCGCGCGCGCACCACGCCGCCGACGTCAGGCGATACCACCATGACGTTGCTGAGGTCGAAGCGCTCGCGGATGTCGCGCACCATCACCGGCGACGCAAAAAGATTGTCGGTCGGAATGTCGAAGAAGCCCTGGATTTGCAAGGCATGCAGATCGACTGTCATGACGCGATGGGCGCCAGCATGGGTGATCAGGTTGGCCACCAGCTTGGCTGAAATCGGGGTGCGGGATCCGGATTTTCGATCTTGCCGGGCATAGCCAAAATAGGGAACGACGGCGGTGATGCGGCGCGCCGAGGCCCGGCGCAGCGCATCGGTGATGATCAGCAATTCCATCAGATGATCGTTGGCTGGATATGACGTCGACTGCAGGATGAATACGTCCGAGCCGCGGACGTTCTCCTGGATTTCGACGAAAATCTCCATGTCCGCGAAACGCCGGACCACGGCCTTGGTGAGCGGCAGCTCCAGCTCGCCGGCGATGGCCTTGGCCAAAGCGGGATTGGAATTGCCGGCTACCAGCTTGATCGAGCCGTTCTTGGCCGACATCGATGCTTCCCCCCGGGCCTTGCTGGAGACAATGTTCAGCATATCGGGACACCCACGAGACCACCAATAGACGGCGAGGTGATATCAAGGACATAGCTTGGCTGGCAACCCATTGCCTCGCTTTTTCGGGCAAAAATGGCCTTTCGTCGGGTGTTTTGGCTAATCCCGGGTGTAGCCGAGCGCGCTGACACCGAATTCGCCCGATGCGGGCGAGCGCTGATCTGTGCTCGCCACCGCCGGGCCGCGCTTGCCCGGCGCAGTGGGCGGTGGCGCATCTGAAGGTCCGCTTCCGTTGACCATCGTGTTGAGGCCGCTCAAGCCGGCCTGGGCGATTTTTCGAAGCAGGAGGTCGTCCGCCGCGGCCCAAGGGTCGCGTGCGAGCTTGCCTCCGGGCTCCTCGCCGGTGAGGCGAAGCGCGCGCTGCTGGTCGCGGTCATAGACGTCCCACACCCACGCGATCACGGTGCGGCCCCGATTGACCTGGGCCGAGAGATAGCTTCGCACCCGGTAAGTTGCCGCGCCTTCGCGCGATACGATGGAGAGGCTGCGAAGCTTGGATTCGCTGTCGAGCACGCTGACCATGCGGTCGAACACTTGCGGCGGCGGCCCGTCGATCGATTCGAATGCGACCGTAGGACCTGCTCCGGCGCTCGCCATGGCCAAAGAGCCACTGCCGGCTCCGCCGCTGGCGCATGCGCCTAGTCCGCAGGCGATCACCAGCAGAAGCGCCGCCGTGGCCGCGCGCGGTGCGCTCGGGCTGACGCGCACGGCGCGCAACAGGGTAGTGCGACGGTTTCTCATCCGGCCCGAAGCGATATCGTTAAAATGCGTTAAGGTCTAGGGCGGGATGAGGCTTGGACGCGGTTCAATTGTCTACTCCAGCGCGATGGCGTGAACATGCCTGCCGTAGTCCGGCTCTTTGCGGTGTACCGAACGGCGATAGCTGTAGAAGCGATCGTCGGAATAGGTGTCGATCCCGATATCGTCGATCATCAGAACGCCGGTGTTTTCGAGTCGCATCCGAATGAAGCCGGCGAGATCGAACATTGCATGGCCCTCGCGCGCCGAGGGTAGGAAAAACAATGCGTTCTCGGCATCGGCTTCGACGAACCGCTCGACGAATTCCCCGCCCACTTCATAAGAGTGCTGGCGGATCAGCGGCCCGATCGCCGCGACGATGCCGCTTCGTTCGGCCCCGAGTTTCTCCATCGCCTCGACGGTGGATTCCAAAATGCCGCTCAACGCGCCTTTCCAGCCCGCATGGGCCGCGCCGACCACTCGAGCGTTCGGATCGACAAACAGGATCGGGCCGCAGTCGGCGGCGGTGACGCCGATCGCGAGCCCTTCGGTCCGGGTGACCAGGGCGTCGCCGCGCGGCCGCGCGGCGTTCTCCCATGGTCCCGACGCGGCCACAGCATCGGGTGAATGGATTTGCCATACACTGAGAAAATGCGATGGCGTCACGCCCATCTGCTCCGCCATGCGCCGGCGGTTTTCCGCGACATTGGCCGGATCGTCGTCCGAGCCAACGCCGCCATTTAGGCTCTCGTAGAAGCCGCCCGAAACGCCGCCGTGGCGGGTAAAGAAGGCGTGGCGCAGGCCTGGAATGGAGGAGAGGAGCGGTGAAGCGAGCATCATGAAGGCTCGGCGTTGTGGTCCTGTTTGTCTTCCTGAAAGCCGGCCAGCGAAGTGAGTCGGGGTTCGGACACGGCCAGCACCTTGAACATCGAACCCATGCCGCCGCGGCCGCCGCCGACCAGCCGTTTCAGCGCGCCCGAAATATCCTCCGAAACCTCATGGCTGGCTTTTGCCATCAGCGTGACGGCGCGGGTCTCGATACCGAGCCGTTTCAGGAACTCGCCCTGCGGCACTGGGCCGTGGACGCGCGCGCCTAAACTTTCGGCGGCGCGCGCCAGCGCTTCAAAATCGACATGGGCGGTGACGTCGGAAAGTCCAGCGCTCTGCAGAGGATCGGCGAAGCTGTGACGGGCGATCGCCTGAAAGGTATCACCTGCGTCGCTGCGGATGTGGCCATAGTCGACGATCAACGCGGCACCGTCCTGATCGCGGACGCGACTGGCGATCTTCATGATCTCGCCATCCGGCCGCCACTCGAACACCGCGCCAACCGGGGCGGCGCGCACTCGCGGCGGCAGCAGCACCTCGAAACGAGGGGTCGGTTCGCTTGCTGTGCCGAACACCAGCTGGCCAGTGGCGTCGATCTCGACCGTACGTTCGTGCCACCCGGTGTCGCACTTCACCATCTGGTGGATCGGCAGCACGTCGAAATACTCATTCGCCAAAATGATCGAGGGACCATCGGGGACATCGTCGATGCTGTCGTGCCAGGCGACGCTGCGCGCGCCCGAAAGGGCCGAGGCTTGCTTGTCGCGCAGCACCGGATTGATTTCGACCAGATGCACGCTCACCGACTGATACAGCGGCGGCAGCACTCGCATCGCGCGCAGTGCGTCCGCCATCAAGGTGCCGCGGCCTGGTCCTAGTTCGATCAGCCGAAGCAACGGCGGCGAACCGATCGCCTTCCACACCGAGGCGGCCCACAGCCCGAGCAACTCACCAAACATCTGGGTCACTTCGGGAGCGGTGGTGAAGTCGCCCTCGCGCCCCAACGGATCGCGCGAAAGATAATAGCCGAATTTCGGATGCGTCAGACACAGTCCCATGTAGCGCCAGACCGGCATCGGCCCTGACGACTTGATCAGATTCTTGATCTCAAACTGCAGCGGCGAGTATTCGGTCACGGCCTGCTTTCGGCGGGGTGCGGCTGGCGCTTCGGATTCTCGCGGCGCCATGCCACCACAACAAGAATGGCTCCTGCAATGATCATCGGTATCGACAGCAGCATACCCATGGTCAGGTCGCCCAACAAAAATCCGAGCTGCGGGTCGGGCTCGCGGAAGAATTCGCCCGTTACACGAGCCAAGCCATAAAACCCGATAAAGCTGCCGAGGATCAGCCCGGGCCGCTTCAAGGCACCGAAGCGAATCATCGCGGCCAGGATCGTAAACAGCACTATTCCCTCCAGTCCGGCCTCGTAAAGCTGGCTGGGATGGCGCGGCAGCGGCCCCCCATTGGGAAATACGATGGCCCACGGCAAGCTGGGATCTGCAGGCCGGCCCCAAAGCTCGCTGTTGATGAAATTGGCCAGCCGGCCGAGAAATAGCCCGATCGGTCCGACCGCGGTGCTGATGTCGCCGAGCGAGAGGATCGGTATGTGATGCTTGCGGCAGAACAATATGACCGCCGCGACGCAGCCCAGAAAACCGCCGTGGAACGACATTCCCCCCTTCCACAGTTCAAAGATCTCGGCCGGATGCTCAATGAAGAAAGCCAGATTGTAGAACAGCACGTAACCGGTGCGGCCTCCGAGGATGATGCCCAGTGTGACCCAGAGGATAAAATCGTCGATTTGCGGCGGCGTGATCGGCGCTGGTCCGCCCCATAGCCTCTCATTCGTGATCAGCGCGCGCGCGTAGATCCAACCCAGCACGATGCCGCCGATATAGGCGAGCGCGTACCAGCGGATCGCGATCGGGCCGATCGCAATCGCAATCGGGTCGAAAACCGGAAAGGCGATCGTCAGGAAAGGCATTAGCGAGATTCACGCGGGAGCATTTGGTTTGGCTATCCTTGTGGTTCGCAACGGTATCGGCCAGTCCGAAGCATTCGTCCATTCGATTTCTTCCGGAATCCACGCGATTCCATTGTACCTGCGATCCTCCAGGGCGATCCAATGCGGATAATCGTGCGGGAGATCCACGCAAGATACTTTCATGGCGCAAGACGAATTGATCTCGATCGTAACGTAGTTTCCCGCGTTGAAATTCCGGCAGTCCTCCTGGTTCCATTTTCGTTTGCCGCGCGGACGCGCAGATACCGGACGGTCCAGCGCCGCCACATCGACATATCTGGTCATCTTGTAAGTGCGATCGGAGAAGGTGTGCAGGTGCCCGAACACATGCAGAAGCGCTTGCGGAAGTTCGTCATTCAGCCGGGGGACACGCTGATGGGCGACGACGACGCAGCGCCGGGTATCGACCCCCGCCGCTTTGACCGCGTGGGCTATGCTTTCCGTGTTGCGCTTTAGTATTTCATCTCTCGCCTCTTGAAGTCGCGACACATAGTTTTGATACGCCTTGGTGCGCTGGATGTTTTGCGCTGCCTTGGATCCATCCTTGAGAGCGTCAAGCACGCGTTGATGTTGCGACTCGATCCGGCGGTATATGCCGCGAGCGAGTGGATTCTTGCCCCAGTCCGTTGGACAACCGCTGAAACCTGTGAAACTGAGCTCACCGACCGTTATCACATTCGAATGAATCAATTGGCAGCGGGGACCGAAGCAAGATTCATAGTCCAGCTTGTTGTCCCAGTTGCCATAAACATACATCACGGGACATTCGAAGGTCTCGAGTATCCTGAAGAACTCGGCGGCGCTTTCGTTGCCGATATCGCCGGCGACAATGACCGCATCGAAGTCATTTTTCTCATAGGCCCGCAGCTTCCGGACAGCCACCAGATTGTGGTGGATGTCCGATAACGCGAGCAATCGCATTTTCGTCCGCGGTTATGAGGAGAGGTTACGGCGATAAAGCGCCAGCAGCCGTTCCCAATGCCGCTCGGCCGCGTCACGATGGTAAACTGGCCGCTTCGGAAACGCGAAACCGTGATGGGTGCCGGGATAGATTTCGACTTCGGCATTGGCCCGATGGTCTTTCATTCCGTGTTTCAGCTTTTCGATGATTTCCGCCGGCGCGTAGATATCGGTTTCAGCGCAGGCGAAATACAATTCAGCCCTGGTTTTTTGCCCCGCCAGATGCGGGCTGTCCGGCTCTTCGGTGGCCAGATGCGTTCCGTAGATGGAGGCGGCGGCCCTGACGCGTTCCGGGAAATGCATCGCCGCATTGATCGCATATCGCCCGCTCATGCAGTAGCCGACGGTACCGACGACGTCAGTGCGTGCGGCGGATTGCCCTTCGGCATAGGCAAGCAAAGCGCGGGTATCCTCCATCACCAGGGGAATGTTGATGGAGTTCATAAATCCGAACATTCGCTTGCGCTCTGGCGCTTCCGGGTCTGGCGGTATAGGTCCCAGCTCCATCACGCCTGCGCGGTAGTACAGGTTCGGCAGCATCACGTAATAGCCGGACGTGCCCAGCCGGCGCGCCATGTCGCGCAGCTCTTCGCGGATCGCCGGCGCGTCCATGTAGAAGAGCACCACCGGATGTGGGCCGCCGCGCTCGGGATGAGTGATGAAGGTTGTGGTGTGCCCGTCCTTGGTGGGAATTTCGATCTGCTGGTCGATCATGAGGCGTTTCTTCTCACTTCCAGGTTTTGTTGTTTCAGCGATTATCGACACATTGCAAGGAAACCAAACCATGGACAAGGCGAGCTGGCTCGTGAGATGCGATTTCGGCCTTGAACTGCGAGGTCCAGATCGCCATTCTCTCGGTCATCGATCTTTGTTCAGCGACCGGAGATTTCCCAGACATGACCCAGACCAGCAATCGGTTTTTTGACGAAATCGGGCGTCTGATGAATGACGCCGCCGGCGCCGCCCAGGGCGTCAAGCGCGAGATCGACACGGTGGTGCGCAATCAGGCCGAAAAAATCCTGCGCGACCTCGACATCGTCAAGCGCGAGGAATTTGAGGCGGTCAAGGACATGGCGCGGCTGGCGCGCGAGGAAAACGAGGTGCTGAAGGCGCGCATCGCGCTACTGGAAGCCAAACTCGGCACCGCGCCATCCTCGCCCGATGCAGCAGCCTGAAGACGGGAGGGCTGAAGCGTTTGATCTTGCCCGGGTCGGGGACGCAGGCGTGAGACGGCACAACTCTGCTGAGACCACGGCAGGCCCAAAGGCCGTATAAAATTCCCCGCATTTCCTTGTCATTTCCGGGCTTTGGGGCTAGAACGCCGCCACGTCCGCAGCCCCCGCACCCCTGGAGGCTTGCTGCGGAGTGCAACCAGGCCGCGATGCGGCCTTTAACTTTTTACAAAACAAGGACTTAAGCAGATGGCGACCGTCAAAGAATTGAAGGCGACCGCGCGTCCGGCAGGCGGCAAGGGGGCCGCACGGGCAGAGCGTCGCGCCGGCAGAGTGCCGGGAGTGATCTACGGAAACAACCAGCCCCCGGTTACGATTTCGGTCGATGACGCCGATCTGCGCCAGCGCATTCTGGCGGGCCGGTTTCTCACGACGATTTACGACATCGATCTGGAGGGCAACAAGCACCGCGTGATCCCGCGCGACTTCCATCTGGATCCGGTGCGCGACTTCCCGGTCCATGTCGATTTCATGCGGCTCGGCGAAGGCGCCACCATCCGAGTCAGTGTTCCACTGCACATCCTGAACGGCGAGTCGGCGCCCGGCGTGAAGCGCGGCGGCACCGTCAATATCGTTACCCACACCATCGACCTGGAATGCTCCGTCGATAATATTCCGCAATATGTCGACGCCGATGTCAGCGGGCTGGAAATCAGCCACTCGCTGCATCTTTCCGACATCAAGCTGCCGTCAGGTGTGAAGTCGCTGTCGCGCGAAGACGTGACGCTGGTGACGATTGTGCCGCCGTCAGGCTACGCCGAGGAACAGAAGGCAGCTGCGGCTGCCGCTGCGGCGGCTGCCGGTGCTCCGGTGGCTGGCGCTCCGGCTGCGCCTGGTGCGCCAGGTGCGCCTGGAGCGGCTCCGGCCCCCGGCGCTGCTGCCGCTGCCCCGGCTGCAGCAGCAGCTCCCGCGGCCGGCGCCAAGGCGCCTGCCGGCGGTGGCGACAAGAAGAAGTAAGGCGCATGATCCGCCAAAGTGTGAGCGGTTTGTCGAAAGATTATGCGCTAATTCATAAGTTGGCGCGTGGTCGGACGCAAAACCGGCGTCCACTTTTGCTGATCGCGCGCTAGCGCGGGATGCCGCGTCATGCGACTCTTTGTTGGACTCGGCAATCCCGGCGCGAAGTACGCGCATAACCGGCACAACATCGGCTTCATGGCCGTCGATCAAATTGCGCGGCGTCATGGTTTCGCACCATGGCGCCGCCGCTTTCAGGGCGAGACGGCGGAAGGCACGCTCGATCATGAGCGGGTGATCCTGCTTCGTCCGTTGACTTTCATGAACGACTCCGGACGCGCGGTTCAGGAGGCTGCGAATTTCTTCAAGCTCGCTGCGAACGAAATCACGGTGTTTCAGGACGAGCTCGAATTGCCGCCTGCCAAGGTGCGCGTCAAGGTAGGCGGCGGCATTGCCGGTCACAACGGGCTGCGTTCGATCTCTTCGCATATCGGCAACGAGTATCGGCGCGTGCGGCTGGGAATCGGTCATCCCGGCATAAAGGAACTGGTCCACAGCTACGTGCTTTCCGATTTCGCCAAAACTGACCGTGGCTGGGTCGAGGCGCTCTGCGAGGCTATTGCCGACAATGCCGGGCTACTCGCGATGGACCGCGATTCGACGTTCCAGAACAAGGTGCATCTGGCGATGCAGGCGAAGGGGTTTGGAACGACGAACGACAACGGGATCGATTGATAACCTGCATCTTGCATCCGTCGTGCCCGGCCTTGCGCCGGGCATCCACGTCTTTATCGGAGACTTGCGAGAAACAGGACTAGATGGCCGCGGGACGAACCCGGCCATGACAAAAGAAATTGTTGAGGACATCATGAGATTCAAATGCGGTATCGTCGGATTGCCGAATGTGGGCAAGTCGACGCTGTTCAACGCGCTGACAGAAACGGCGGCAGCGCAGGCGGCAAACTATCCGTTCTGCACGATCGAGCCGAATGTCGGTGAGGTCGCGGTGCCCGATCCCAGGCTCGACAAGCTCGCCGAGATCGCAAAATCCGGCCAGATCATTCCGACCCGGCTGACCTTTGTCGATATCGCCGGCTTGGTGCGCGGCGCGTCCAAGGGCGAGGGCCTCGGCAACCAGTTTCTCGCCACCATCCGCGAAGTGGATGCAATTGCGCATGTGGTGCGCTGTTTCGAGGACTCCGACATCACTCATGTCGCCGGCAAGATCGCACCATTGGCCGATATCGAGACCATCGAGACCGAGTTGATGCTCGCCGATCTCGACAGCCTGGAAAAGCGCGTCGACAACCTCGCCAAAAAAGCCAAAGGCAACGACAAGGAGGCAAAGGAGCAGCTCGACCTCGTCGATCGCGCGCTGGTGCTGCTGCGCGAGGGCAAGCCGGCGCGGTTTCTCGAGCGCAAGCCCGAGGAAGAACGCGCCTTCGGCATGCTCGGCCTGTTGACCTCAAAACCCGTGCTGTACGTCTGCAATGTCGAGGAGGCATCCGCCGCCAAGGGCAACACCTTTTCGGAAGCGGTGGCCGACTACGCCCGAAAGGAAGGTTCGGTCGCGGTGACCATCTCCGCCAAGATCGAATCGGAGATCGCGACGCTGTCGCGTGAGGAGCGCGCTGAGTTTTTGGAAACGCTGGGGCTTGAGGAGGCCGGTCTGGATCGGCTGATCCGCGCCGGCTACCAATTGCTCGACCTCATCACCTACTTCACCGTCGGGCCAAAAGAGGCGCGGGCCTGGACCATCCATCGCGGCACCAAGGCGCCGGCCGCCGCGGGCGTGATTCATACCGATTTCGAAAAAGGCTTCATCCGGGCCGAGACCATCGCCTATGCCGACTACGTCGCGCTGGGCGGCGAGGCCGGCGCGCGCGACGCCGGCAAGCTACGGCTCGAAGGCAAGGACTACGTCGTTGCTGATGGCGACGTCATGCATTTCAGGTTCAATACGTGATCGGTGCTGCATCGGACGTTACTTCAATTTCAGCGCAGGTGGCCCTGATCGCGGATCGCGCCGAGATGCTCGTTGATGCGAAACACGATCAGGATGAATTCCGCCGCGATACGAGAAAATATCACCCCGACGATCACGCTGGCGATCGAAGACAACAGCACGATGAACCCGCCAAACGGGCTGATCGCCATTGCCGCGAGGCCGGAGAAGATGCCGGTGATCCCGAACAGTATGATCAATGCGATCACCAGCCAGTAAAATGTCTTGATGATCGTGGGCGTGATAAAGCGGTCCCACTGAAACAAATCCCGAAATTCAAACATTGTCGTTCCCCCGGCGCCATTCGAATCCCACTCGTACCAAAACCGTAGCCGTCGCGGCACAGGACCTAGCCCCGAATGTGCTCCCGGGCAAGATAAGCTGTGAGCACGGAAACAGCGATGCTCGCTACGCGGCGCGAGCATGCGAGTTGGTATGTTGAGATTGCCGCAAATAACGGCCACAATCGGGCTTCCCTCGCAGCAATCCCCAGATCATGCTGACCTTCGAAGACTTTCCGCCCGGCCATTTCGGCACATTCGGCCCACGCCGGGTCACGCGTGAGGAGATGCTTGCCTTTGCCGCCGAATTCGATCCCCAGCCGATGCATCTGGACGAAGAGCCGCCTCACTTGGTTCGCCCGGCGTCAACGAATTGCGCTGGCTGGCGCCGCTGCGGCCCGGAGACGATGTCATGCTCGATGTCGAGGTGGCGGAGGCCAGGATTTCCCGGAGCCGTCCCGGCACCGGCATCGTCACTTTCAAAGCCATCGCGCGCAACGCGGCGGGGCAAGCGTTGTGCGAGTGGGTGTCGCCGATCATCGTGCGGCGGCGCGATGCAATGGAACCGGAGCAGGTCGGCTGATGCCTTTCTTCGAGGACATCGAGGTCGGGCAGCGCCGGGAGCTGGGCTCGTTCACCTTCACCGCCGAGTCGATCAAGAAGTTCGCCAGCCAGTTCGATCCGCAGCGCTTTCACCTGGATGAAGAGGAGGGCCGCAAATCTCTGTTCGGCGGGCTGGCTGCGTCGGGCTGGCATGTCGCGGCGGTCTGCATGAAGCTCTTGGTAGCGGAAGGCCAACGCCAGGCGGCCGAGGCTGCCGCGCGCGGCGAGAAGGTTGCAATCTGGGGACCATCGCCGGGCTTTCGTGACCTGCGCTGGATCAGGCCGGTGCTGGCCGGCGATACCATCAGCTTCGCCAGCGAGGTCGAATCGCTGCGGCCGTCGGAAAAGCGCCCCGAATGGGGCATCGTGCAGGCCCGCAATACCGGCACCAACCAGCGCGGCGAACTGGTGTATTCCTTTCTCGCGACAGGCTTTGTGCCGCGGCGGAACGCCAGCGCTTGATGCTTGGCGAATCACCGGCTCCAGATCAGCGCCAGCACCACAACAGAGACGAGCAACAGTCCGACGAAGCGGATGATGATCGTCCCCACGCCCGGGGTTACGCTCCGCAACGGCATGGGGTCGGTGTTGTCTGGCCGAACGCTGTTCATGAAAATGTACTCCCCAACAATTTGCCGCCATCTGACGGCGCCGGCTGTTTGTCGCGCCATGCGTCGCACAAGTTCAAAGGGCTCTTGCTTGATTCGTTTTCTGGACGCGAGCCGGTTTCCAGGCGGGATCGCAATAAACCGCCGCGTCCCCGTCCGGGGAAGGCGGCGGGAATCCAAAGCAATGCGACTAGGGTTAACCAATCAGCCGTTGCGCAGCCCGTCGGCGGCGCGTTTCCACTGCGCCACATTGTCGGCGATCATGCGCGTGGATTTCATTGCGGCCTGGCTGAGCTGGGCGTAGCCGGAAATCTCGCGTTGGACGCGCTGACCTTCGGCGTGCAGAATATCGCGCAGGGTCTCGAGTTCGGAGACCAGGTTTTCGATCTCGCCGAGCGAGGTCCCCGCGACGCGCTGGATCAGCGAGTTGACGTTGTTGACGGTGGCCTCGGTGTTCGGCTCAAGCGCGATGTCGCCGGTGCCGGGCGCCGGGCGGCGCAGGTAGGCGACGTCGTTGCGGACGAAATCACGGATGCCGGCTTCGACTTCCGATACCGCGGAGAGTTCGGAGTTCTCTTCAATGGATTCGATAGATTCAATTGTTTCAGAACGAATGGCAGTCATCGGCTGTTCCCCTGTTTTCGCGAATCGAGCGAGTGTCCCCCCGCACGATGAGAGTGGAAGCAGCTGCATCAGGTCTGCCGATTTTGACCGCATCGGGGCCAATATACGGCAATGCTCGACCTTTCCCGGGCCGTAGCGAGACCAGCGTCGTCGTCTATGAGTCGTCTTGCGTACTCAGCGATCGTGCCCGCCCGCAGGCTCGCGCTCGATGGCGATTTCTCCATCACGCACTAACGCCATCGGTCGCGCGATCCGCGCGAGCGCAGATGGCGATGCCGGGCAGGGCGTCGAAACCGATTATTTCTTGCTGTTCGGGGCTTGGCCGGCCGGCGTCTTGCCGGACGAGAACGGCGATGGCGTCGCTCCGCCTTTCTTGATGTTCTTGTCGGCTTTCGGTTTCTTCTTTTCCTTGTTGCTGCGCATCTGACCCTTGGCCATGGCGATCTCCCTTGCGCTCGTTAATGGTTTGCGCGGCTGCGACGATAACATATTCGCAGGCGGTGTGTAGCGGGCCGGCAGCGCGAGGCGAGCGATAAATTCTGAACCCGCTTCCCGACAAATCTTCGCTTGCGCTTGGCGCTTCACAGGGATCGCATCCG
>VAZS01000292.1 GCA_005884855.1 Alphaproteobacteria bacterium
CGCAATTCGTTCGAACTCGCACTCGATCACCTGGGCCGCAAGATGGGCGGCAAGCCGGTTGAGGTGATCTACGAGGACGACGGGCAGAAGCCTGACGTCGGCAAGCAGAAGACCGAGAAGCTGATTCAGTCCGACAAGGTGGACTTTATCGCCGGCTACATCTGGTCGAACGTGCTGCTGGCTTCGCTCAAGACCGCGGTCGATACACAGACCTTCCTGATCAGCGCCAACGCCGGACCTTCGCAGCTCGCCGGCGAATTGTGCTCGCCGTATGTGTTCTCCACGTCCTGGCAAAACGACCAGACGCCGCAGGCCGTAGGCCTTTACATGAACCAGAAGGGCGTCAAGTCGGTGTTCCTGATCGGTCCGAATTATGCCGCGGGCAAGGACATGCTGGCCGGCGTGAAGAGCACGTTCAAGGGCCAGGTGCTGGGCGAGGAATATACGGTTTGGCCCAGCCAGCTCGACTTCTCGGCTGAACTCTCAAAGGCGCGCGCCTCCAAAGCGGAGTCGATCTTCGTGTTCTATCCCGGCGCTGCCGGCGTCCAGTTCCTCAATCAATATACCCAAGCCGGGCTCAAGCAGCAGATTCCGCTCTATACGGCCTTTACTATCGACGAATTGTCGCTGCCGCTGCAGAAGGAAAATGCACTCGGCGTTCCCGGCGCCCAGGAGTGGGTGAACGATCTGCCGAACGAGCAGAACAAGCGGTTCGTCGCCGATTACCGCAAGAAATATCCCGGCCTGCGCCCGACGTTTTACGGCGCGCAGTCCTACGACGCCGCGCAATTGATCAACAGCGCGGTGGAGGCGGTGAAGGGCGACACCAGCAAGAAAGACGCAATGAAGGCCGAAATGGAAAAAGCGAATTTCAAGTCGGTGCGCGGCCCGTTCAAATTCGGCAACAACCACATCCCGGTCCAGAATTTTTATCTGCAGGATGTCGTCAAGGATGCCGAAGGCCAGCTCTCGCTCAAAACCGTAGCTACCATCGTCAAGGACGACCAGGATCGTTTCCATGATAAGTGCCCGATGAAGTGATCATCGGCGTCCTGCCCAATACGGCGGCGGCGCTAGGCGTCGCCGCTGTATTCCTTTAGGCCCGTCTTTCAGCTCGAGCTAATTGCCCATGCTGCTGGTCATCGAACAGTTCCTGAACGGATTGCAGTTCGGCCTGCTGCTATTTCTGCTGGCGGCGGGATTGACGCTGGTGTTCGGTATCATGGACTTCGTCAATCTGGCGCACGGCTCGCTTTACATGATGGGCGCCTACTTTGCCGCCAGCTTCGTGGCTTGGACCGGAAACTTCATCCTCGGCGTGGTGCTGGCGCTCGGCGCGACCTTGCTGCTTGGCATCATCCTGGAATTCGTGGCGCTTCGTCACCTTTACGGACGCGATCATCTCGATCATGTGCTGGCGACGTTTGGCCTGATTTTATTTTTCAACGATGCCGTGCGGCTGATCTGGGGTCCCGCGGGGCTTGCGCTTCCGCTGCCGCCTTGGCTGACGGTGCCGATCGCGATCCTGCCCGGCATCTATTATCCAGCCTACCGCCTGGCGATCATCGCGGTCGCGCTGGCCGTGGCGCTGATGCTCTATTTGGTGGTGATGCGAACGCGCCTGGGCATGTTGATCCGCGCCGGCGCGTCGAACCGGGAAATGATCGGGGCGCTCGGCATCAATATCAAGCTGCTCTATACGCTGGTGTTCGGGCTCGGCGCAGCGCTCGCCGGCCTCGCCGGGCTGATGCAGGCGCCGATCCTGACCGTTCAGATCGGGATGGGCGAAAATATCCTCATTCTTGCCTTCGTCATCATCGTGATCGGCGGCATCGGCTCGATCCGCGGCGCCTTTCTCGCGGCGATCTTCGTCGGCATGATCGATACGCTGGGCCGTGCATTCCTGCCCGACCTGCTGCGGCAGATCCTGAGCTCTGCCGCCGCTTCGACCGCGGCTCCGGCGCTCTCATCGATGCTCATTTATCTGGTGATGGCCATTGTGCTGGTGGCGCGGCCGGAGGGGCTGTTTCCGGCCAACCGGTCATGAAAGCTGCGCTCAACGTCCGCAACGCTGCCGCGGTGCTGGTTGTCGCCGGCCTGCTGGTGCTTCCGCTCTATACGTCGCTGAGCGGGAACGTGTTCGCGCTGACCCTGTTTACACGGATCGTGATTTTCGCATTGGCGGCGGCAAGCCTGAATCTCATCATGGGTTACGGCGGAATGATGAGCTTCGGTCACGCCGCCTATCTCGGGATCGGCGGATATGCCGTTGGCATTCTCGCGGCCGAAGGCATCGGCTCCGGGTTCATTCAGTGGCCGGTGGCGCTGTTGGCCTCGGCGCTGTTTGCGCTGGTGATCGGCGCGCTGTCGCTGCGCACCCGCGGGGTCTACTTCATCATGATCACGCTGGCGTTCGCGCAGATGGCCTATTACGTCGCATCCGGCCTCGCCCGCTACGGCGGGGACGACGGGTTGACCATCTATAAGCGCAGCGATTTCGGCGGGCTCATCAATCTATCGAACCGCGTGCAGTTCTATTATCTCTGCCTCGCGTGCCTGCTCGGCGGGCTTTATTTGATCTGGCGCATCGTCAATTCGCGCTTCGGCATGGTGGTGCAGGGACTGCGCTCCAACGAGGCGCGAATGCAGGCGATTGGGTTTCCGGCCACCCGCTACCGGCTCGTCTGCTTCGTGATATCGGGCACGATGTGCGGATTGGCAGGAGCCATGCTCGCCAACAACACCGATTTCGTCAGTCCCGCGGTAATGTACTGGACCCGCTCCGGTGATCTGATGGTGATGGTCATCCTCGGCGGCATGGGCTCGCTGTTCGGGCCGGTAATCGGCGCCGTCGTTTTTCTACTGCTGGAAGAGTTTTTGTCGCAGGTGACGGAATACTGGGCGATGATCATGGGTCCGCTCCTATTGCTGATCGTGTTGTTCGGGCGAGGCGGCATCGACGGTCTGCTGGGGAGGGCGCGCCGTGGCTGAACCCTTGCTCCGGGTCGAGAAACTGGTGCGGCGGTTCGGCGGCATTGTCGCTACCGATCACGTCTCGCTCGACGTGCAACAAGGCGAGTTGCACGCGATCATCGGACCGAACGGCGCCGGCAAGACCACGCTGATCAGCCAGTTGACCGGGCAGCTGCTTCCCCATGGCGGGAGCATTCAACTGGCCGGCCGTGACATCACCCGGGTTCCTGCCTACCGCCGCAGCGCGCTCGGACTGGCGCGCTCGTTCCAGATCACTTCGCTGCTTTTGGATTTCACCGCGGCAGATAACGTCGCGCTCGCGGCGCAAGCGCATGACGGTCACTCCTTCCACTTCTGGGGCAACGCGCGCAAGATCGCCCATCTGCGCAACGCCGCGCAGGCCGCATTGGATCGGGTCGGGCTCGGTCCTCGCGCCGACGTGCTGGTGTCCAGGTTGAGCCATGGCGAACAGCGTGAGCTTGAACTCGCGGTCGCTCTCGCCACAAGGCCGCAGTTGCTGCTGCTGGACGAGCCAATGGCGGGACTTGGCGTCACTGAATCCGCGCGCATGGTGAAGCTCTTGCAGGAGCTGCGACGTGAAGTTTCCATTGTGCTGGTCGAGCATGACATGGATGCCGTGTTCGCGCTGGCCGACCGCATCAGTGTTCTCGTCTATGGACGCGTGATCGCCTCGGGCGCGCCGGCGGAGATCCGCCAGAACGAAGAGGTAAAGCGCGCCTATCTCGGCGATCA
>VAZS01000358.1 GCA_005884855.1 Alphaproteobacteria bacterium
CGTTTGCGCGCTCAGCATCGGATCCAGGCCGCAGATCGCAAGATAGGACGGCAGGTGCGTGGTGAGAAAGACCAGCTGCATCCCGCAGACGAAGTAGGCCAGCGTCATCACAACAAAGGATGCGTTGCCGAACGCAACTTTCACAGCCACGGCGGCCGATGTGTCGGCGATGTCATCGGACCCTCGCGGCGGCAGCGGAATTTTGTCGACCTTGCCCGCAAACCAGGCCGCCGGAAGCATGGCTATCGATAGAACAACAAAGCCCACCAAACCGGTCCGCCAGCCGTAGCTCTCGTTCAAGAGCTGTCCGATCGGAGCTGACAGCAGCGCGCCCAGCGATCCTGCGGCCGAAACGATCCCCAGCACGGTGCTTCTGACCGTCTCAGGCACGGCGCGCGCGGCAACCGACATGGCAATGGCGGCAGCCGTACAGGCCAGTGAAATGCCGATCAACGCTCCACCGCCGATCATTACGCTGAGAAGCCCCTGCGCGCTTGCCATCAGGGCGAGACCTACGATGTAGAATACCGAGCCCACGACCATGATCGGACGAAAGCCGAATCGCACCGTCATCGCGCCGGCGATCGGCTGCAGGAACCCCCAGGCGAGGTTTTGCACCGCAAGCGCGAGGGTGAAATCGGAAACCGATATGCGGATGTCCTGCGTTAGCGGCTGCAGAAATATGCCCAGCGACTGACGCAAGCCCATGCTCAGCGTGAGCATGATGGAGGCACCAATCAGGAGGGGAAGTGTGGGCCGAAGGATCTGCAGCAGAGGCACGTTTATTCTTCTCCATTCAGACACGGCTCAAGAATCGCGACCTGCCGGAGGTCGGACTTGATTACACCGACCTGTGTAATTAGGTTAGGAGAAGGCGGTGTTTGTCAAGGTTTACGTGAGCAGTGCTGACATGTTCTTCCCGCGTCTTACTTGTTGTATCTGCCTCGGTTCAAGACATGAGCTTGGCACATGGGCACCCTTGTAGTTTTGCAATGGCTCGATCCTCGGAGTTCTCGGCATTGACATCGCGGCCCGCAAAACAATCCATGAAGGAGCGCATTCTGGAAACGGCCGATCGCCTGTTTTACCAGCGCGGGATTCGCGCCATCGGCGTCGATACCATTGCGGCCGAGGTCGGAATCAGCAAGCGCACGCTTTACAACCACTTTCCGTCAAAGGATGAATTGATTGCGACCTATCTGGAGCGCCGCTTCAGGCAGGCTCCGCCGTCGGACAAGCCGCCTGCGGAGCAAATTCTCGGCACATTCGATCGGCTTGAGCGGGGTTTCGCCAGCAAAGGTTTCAGAGGCTGTCCGTTCGTCAATGCCGTTGCTGAACTTGGATCGGAGGATCAGTCCGTCAAAAAGATCGCGATCGCCTTCAAGGAAAGCCGCCGCATCTGGTTTCGCGACCTTCTGCTGCAACTCGAGGTCCAGGATCCGGAAGGGCTTGCGACGCAGCTCACACTTCTTGTCGACGGCTCGATCGCCCAGGATTTGGTGCGCGACGATCCCTCGATGGCGCGTGCGGCAAAGGAAGCGGCGCGCGTGTTGCTCAGGAACGCCGGCATTGAGGTGGGCGATCAGATACCCGGCAACGGCCAACAGCTCGCGAGGAAGCGCGCGTCTTAGCCCCCGACACCGCGAACGCCTTGACGGCTAAGCCGCCTGCGCCACCACCCGGTTACGGCCGTCGTGCTTGGCCCGGTACAGCGCGATGTCGGCGCGCTTGAGCACATCGGCGACAGCCTCGCCCTTGGTTTGCAGGGTCGAGAGCCCGATCGAGATCGTAACGTCGATACGGTTCGCCCCCTTGTTGACCGCAAAGGGCTCGCTTGCAATCGAGCGGCGCAACCGTTCCGCCACCATCCCGGCGACATGCAGATCGGTCTCAGGCATCACAACGACAAATTCCTCGCCGCCATAGCGGCAAGCCAGATCGATGCCGCGGATCGACTTGCGAACCCGAACAGCGAATTGGCGCAGCACGTCGTCACCGGCGTCATGGCCGTAACTGTCGTTGATGGATTTAAAATAATCGATGTCGAGCATCATCAGCGCCAGCGGCTTGCCTCGGCTGGAGGCCTGCTCGGCCAGCGTTCCCAGATGGCTCTCCATGTACCGGCGGTTATGCAGCCCGGTCAGCGCGTCGGTAATCGCCATCTCAATAGAATTCTGCACATTGTCGCGCAGATGGTCGGTGTAGCGACGTTTGCGGATTTGCGTTCGCGCCCGCGCCAGCAATTCGTTCCTGTCGATTGGACGCAGCAGGTAATCATTGACGCCGATCTCGAGGCCGCGCAGCAGCCGCGCGTTGTTATCGGCGTCAGCGATGGCCAGAATGGGCACGTGTCGAGTGCGCTCCAGCGAGCGGGCCTGACTGCACAAACGCAAGCCATCGAAATTATTCAGCCCGAGCGAGACGATCAGCAGATCGTAATTGCCCTCTGCGGCGTGGAACAGCGCTTCTGAAGGATTGGTTTGAACCTCGACGGTGTGCTCGGTCCTCAGCATCGGCGCGAGCCGCTCATAAGATGAAGGCCGGTCGTCGACCACAAGGATACGCCCGCCCTTGCCCGTCTCGGCCATAGCGCTGTGCTCTGGCGCCTGCACTCCGATCTCGAGCGAGGTGATGGCGCGCATGCGCAACTCGTCGGTCATCATCTTCAGTCGGGTCAGGGAACGCACCCGCGCAATCAGCACGACATCGGACACCGGTTTGGTCAGAAAATCGTCGGCGCCTGCTTCGAGGCCGCGCACGCGATCGGCCGGGCTGTCCAGCGCCGTAATTATAACCACGGGAATGAAATGGGTTACCGGGTTGGATTTCAGCCGGCGGCAGACTTCGAAGCCGTCGAGATCGGGCATCATCACGTCAAGCAGGATAATATCGCATTCGGCGCGCGCGCAGAGTTCAAGCGCCTCGGCGCCATTCGACGCGGTCAGCACGTCAAAATACTCCGCCGACAATCGCGCTTCCAAAAGCTTGACGTTGGCGGGGACGTCATCGACGACCAGAATGCGCGCGGACATCGAAAACCCCCTACCCTATAAAACGTCGAACCGTTTCAATGAACTTGCCGACAGAGATCGGCTTGGACAGATACGCCTCACAGCCGCCCTCGCGGATGCGTTCCTCGTCACCCTTCATTGCAAACGCCGTGACCGCGACCACTGGGATGGCGCGCAACTCCGGATCGTCCTTGATCCAGCGGGTGACTTCGAGGCCGGACACCTGCGGAAGCTGAATGTCCATCAGGATAAGATCGGGATGAAGCTTGCGGACGAGATCGAGCGCTTCGAAGCCGTTTGACGTGCCCGAGGTTTGATAACCATGCGCTTCCAACAGATCGCGAAAGAGCTTCATATTGAGCTCGTTGTCCTCCACGATCAGGACGGTTTTTGCCATCCCGTCCCTCCAATCCCCAAGCTGCGGGCGCAGTCGCCGGTGCACCGTGCGTGTTGAAAAGTGAAATTAAACTAGCGCCAGATTCGCTCTAACCCGTTAAGCCGGACTGGCATGTTTATGCGAAGTGGTTTCCACTTGCTTGAACACGTTCCACAGACTCGGGCATGATGGTCGCAAAATAGAGACCATAAGTTACGGAAAGGCAAACATCGCAGTTGAAAAAGCCTGTCAAAAACGCCCGGGAAGTAGCTGAAATTGTTGCCGTTCAGGCGCTTTCCTTCATCGCCCGCGATCCCGAGCGGCTGGGGCTGTTCCTGGCCGAAAGCGGGATCGGTCCGGAGACGCTGCGCACGGCTGCCGCCGATCCGCGCTTTCTCTCAAGCGTGCTCGATTTCGTGATGCGCGATGACGCGACTGTCAAAGCATTCGCCGGTGCGTCGCAGCTTGATCCCACCACTATTGCCGCGGCTCATCAGGCGCTCAACGATCCCAAATGGGAGCGCGACGTGCCGTGAACTCGCGATGTGCCGTGAACTCCAGGCGCGAATTTGAAGTTCCTATCAGACTCGCGGTAACCTGTTTATAGGATTCGACTTCGAGAAGAGGTGGCGCGTCGGATGGGTGCGAACTTCGAAACCGGAGCACCATCCGCGCCAGCATTGGACGGTCCGACCTGCTTTTGCCGGGACTGCCTCCGTGATCTGGAGTTTCCGAGCACGCGATGCGGTGAATGCGGTTCCCCTCGCCTCGTTCGTCACCTCCAACTCCCCTCGCTGACACTGGCCCACATCGACTGCGACGCGTTCTACGCCACGGTCGAGAAGCGCGACAATCCTGAACTCGCCGACAAGCCGGTCATTATCGGCGGCGGCAAGCGCGGCGTGGTCTCGGCAGCCTGTTACATCTCCCGCACCTTCGGCGTCCGCTCGGCGATGCCGATGTTCAAGGCGCTGGCGCTGTGCCCGTCCGCGACCGTGGTCGCGCCGGATATGGCGAAATATGTCAGGGTCGGGCGCGAGGTGCGCCATGCGATGCAGGCGTTGACCCCGCTGGTCGAGCCGCTATCGATTGATGAAGCGTTTCTTGATCTGAGCGGCACGCAGCGCCTGCACGGCCTGATACCGGCGAAGGTGCTGGCGCGCTTCGCCCGCGAGATCGAGCGCGATTTCGGGATTACGGTTTCGGTCGGACTGTCCTGCAACAAATTTCTGGCCAAGATCGCCTCCGACCTGGAGAAGCCGCGCGGATTTGCGGCGCTCGGTCAGCATGAAGCCCGAGCGATGCTAGCCGACAAGCCGGTTGGTTTCATTTTCGGCGTCGGCCCGGCCACCCAGGAACGGCTGATTCAGCGCGGCTTTCGCACCATCGCCGACTTGCAGCGCGCCGATGAAAACGAACTGATGAAACAGTTTGGGACGGAGGGGCGCAGATTGTGGCGGCTGGCGCGCGGCATCGATGATCGCCAGGTCGTGCCCGATCGGGGCGCCAAGACCATTTCCAGCGAAACTACTTTCGAGAACGACATCCGCGACTTTGCCACGCTGGAAAAGACGCTGTGGCGGCTATCGGAAAAGGTATCCTCCCGCCTGAAACACAGTGATTTCGCCGGCTCGACCATCACGTTAAAACTGAAAACCGCCGATTTCAGGCAGCGCACCCGCTCGCAATCGATTCACGCACCGACACAACTGGCAGCGAAGATTTTCGCAACGACGCGGGAAATGCTGGCAAGGGAGATCGACGGGACCGCGTTCCGGCTGATGGGCGCGGGCGTGAGCGCGTTGCGCCCGGGATCGAAGGCGGATGATACCGACATGCTCGACCGTCGCTCGGCCGATGCCGAGCGCGCCATCGATGATCTGCGCAAGAAGTTCGGCAATGCCGCTGTGATCAGGGGGATCGCCTATGACGGGCCGGAGAAATCGGGCTAAGTGCTGCAGCAGTGAAGACTGGACCAATCGCGACTTGTGAACGCGACCGCCTCACTTACACGGCTTGGAGTCCTTGACGTCGAATTTTCCGAGCGCGCCGGAAATGACAAAGTCATTATAGTCGAGCACCAGCGCCCTCGAGACTCCATTTTCGAACAGTTCGAACGACATCGCGTAAACCGGTGTCTGCTCGCCGTCCTTGGCCTTGCCGTCACGGTCGTAGTAGCTCACCGTTACCGGCCAGCGCGCGAGCGATTTCATCTGGTCATTCGTGGTGGAGGGATCGGGTGTCGCGTTACTGCGGTCGCCCGGGATAGGCTGCCCTATTACGGTGAGCGTGTTGTACACTTTCTCGCCGTTGTCCGATCCGTCGTAGACGGTCAGTTCGAGTAGGGATTTTCCTTGTTTAGCCGCTGCGATGATGCGCCGGATCTGCTCGGTCGGAAATACCGTCGAGCCATCGATCGTGAACGTTTTGGTTTCCGGCTGCTTCAATTTGACCGTGACATGATCACCTGTCCGCTCGGCGACCCCATCGACCGGATTGGAATCCGTGTCGTTCATGCGGCTGTCGATCTTGAAACGGTAGGTCTTGCCCTCGGCATCTTCCCAGGAGGTCGAGCGCAGATCGGTCAAGGTCACCTTGCCCTCGCCGCTGTTCAGTTCAGAAACCTGCCGGAATTCCGATGTGTAACCCTCGCAGTCGCTGCCGGAGAAATTATAGAGAATGCGCCCGCGCGCGGTGTCGATCGACGCGGAGCCGCGCGACTTCACCAGCGTGAGGTCGTAAACCGGCTGATGCGGAAGAAACGAGGCGCTTGCCGCGCTAGCGGCCTGCCCGTCACCAGAACCGGACGCGAGGGCGACACCGGCCACCGCAAGAAGCATCGATCGTGTAAGCGGATACCGGAATCGGCGGGCCATCGGTCTTCCTCTGGAAAAAGCGTTGTGAATCGCCACAGTATTGGTCGCTTTATTGCGCCGCAACTAGGGCTAGTTCACGATATCGTACTAATTATCCCGCCGTTGATCTGTTTCCCGGGCATTTGCACGACAATCTACGCTCACTTGCATGTGACAGCGCGATGCGCGAAACAGAGGCGGCCCCGATCGGGGGCTTTGGGGCGGTAGTTAAATCTGACGGGGAGAAAGATGGCGGGTACGGTCGAGCAGAAACTTGCGGCACAGGGCGTTGTCTTGCATGAGCCGGCAAGCCCAGTCGCCAATTACGTCGGATTTGTGCGGACCGGAAATCTGCTGTTCGTCTCGGGACAGGTTTGCTTCGACGCCAATGGCAAGCTGATCGCTAAAGGCAAGCTGGGCGCCGGCGTCAGCGTGGAGCAAGGCAACGCCGCCGCGCGCGGTTGCGGCATCAACCTGCTATCGCAAATCAAAGCCGCGCTGGGCGATCTCGATAAGGTGGTCCGCGTGGTCCGCCTTGGCGGCTTCGTCAATTCCGCCCCCGACTTTCTCGAAGGACCGAAGGTGTTGAACGGTGCATCCGATCTGATGGTCGCCGCGTTCGGCGACAAGGGCCGTCACGCGCGCACCACGGTCGGCGTCGCTTCGCTTCCGGCCGATGCGTCAGTGGAGGTGGAGGGAGTGTTCGAGGTTTCGTAGCGGAGCCCCGAGGGATGCGTGCACCCGACTGGCTGACGGCGCGGCCGGTCGCGCATCGTGGCCTGCATGACCGCGCGCGCGGCGTCGTTGAGAACATGCCTGCCGCGGCGAGGGCTGCCATATCAGGCAATTTCGCGATCGAATGCGATATCCAACTCACCGCCGACGGCGAGGCGATAGTGCATCATGACGACACGCTCGGCCGCCTTACCGAAGGCAGCGGCGCGCTGCTCGAGAAGAGCGCGGCCGAACTCAGGGCGGTCAAGTTCAAGGATACCTCCGAGCGGATGATGTCGCTTGGCGATCTCTGCGACTTGGTCAATGGCCGCGTACCGCTGGTGATCGAGGTCAAAAGCCACTTCGATGGCGACCGCAAACTCGTCAAGCGGATGGCCGAAGTGCTCGCCTGCTATTCGGGACCGGCGGTGGGAATGTCGTTTGACCCCGATCAGGTGCTGGCGCTGCGCCAAACGATGCCAGCGCTTCCGCGCGGAATAGTTGCTGAATCCAGCTACGACGAAGCCGACTGGCCAGAGGCGACGCCGATCCAGCGGCGAGGGATGATGCATCTTCGACACGCGTTCCGCACGCGGCCGCACTTCGTTGCCTACTGGATCGATGAGTTGCCCGCCGCCGCGCCCTGGATCGCCCGCAACCTGTTCGGATTGCCACTGCTAACCTGGACCGTTCGCACCCCCGAGCAACGGGAACGGGCGGCGCGCTACGCGGATCAGATCATTTTTGAGGGCTTCTTGCCGGAAATCTGAAGCAGCTCTCCGCCTTGAAGTCGTCGGTACAATGCACGATCTTTGCGCTAGTCATGAGTGTAGTCATCAGTGCAGTCATGATGTGCAGTGATCATGTGCGTCAGCAGATGCATCGGCGTGTACGATGGTGGTCGTAACGCCTGGCCAGTTCAAAGTTCCGATGGATTCATCCGAAATAACCCTCGAGTCTGTGCCGGCGGTCAGCGAGATTGCGGCCGCGGATTGGGATGCCTGCGCCAATCCAGCCCCCTCGCCGGCCAGAATCAATGCGCTCGACGCCCCGGGTTCGCCGGACCCTGCAACCGAGCGCGGTGCTGGTTCAAAAACCCCCTATAACCCATTTGTTTCACACGCGTTTTTCTCGGCATTGGAAGCCTCCAACTCGGCCTGCGCGCGGACGGGCTGGGGACCGCGGCACCTGCTCGCCCGGGTGGACGGCGACATCGCCGGGGTTGTGCCCTGCTACCTGAAATCGCACTCGCAAGGCGAATACGTCTTCGATCGCGGATGGGCGGACGCCTACGAACGCGCGGGCGGACGATACTATCCGAAACTGCAGGTCTCGGTTCCCTTCACTCCGGCCACCGGCCCCCGCCTGCTGATCCGCAACGGTTTCGACAGTCATGAAATCGGCACCGCACTCGCGAGCGGGTTGATTGCGCTCTGCGGCATGACAAAAGCGTCTTCGGTGCATGTGACCTTTGCGCGCGAGTTGGAATGGAAGTTCCTGGCCGCGCACGGATTCCTTCAGCGCACCGACCAGCAGTTTCACTGGCACAATCAGGACTACGGCAGCTTCGACGATTTTCTTGCTTCTCTGAACTCGCGCCATCGCAAGGCGATAAAACGCGAACGCCGCGAGGCGGTGGCCAACGGCATCACCATCCACGCGCTCACCGGCAGCGAGATAACCGAGGACGCTTGGGACGCGTTTTTCGCGTTTTACATGGAGACGGGTTCGCGAAAATGGGGCCGCCCTTATCTGACCCGCGCATTCTTCTCGCTGGTCGGCGAAAGCATGGCTGATGACGTGCTGCTGATCATGGCGCGCCGCAACGGGCGCTGGATTGCGGGCGCGATTAATTTCATCGGCTCCGAGACCCTGTTTGGCCGGAACTGGGGCGCGATCGAACATCATCCGTTCCTGCATTTTGAGATCTGCTATTATCAGGCGATCGATTTCGCAATTCGGCGCGGCCTAAAAACGGTCGAGGCCGGCGCACAAGGCGAGCATAAGATCGCGCGCGGTTACCTGCCGCAGACCACCTACTCGGCGCATTACATCGCCGATCCCGATCTCCGCCGCGCGCTTTCAGACTATCTGCGGCGCGAGCGCGCCTATGTGGCGGAGGCAGGGCGCGAGCTCGGCGAGGCCGGACCGTTTCGCAAAACTGCCGAGCCTTCTTGAAAGAACTGAACTCCAGGAGACCGTATGACCGCCTATGACAGCAACAACCCTTTTGCCAAGATCCTGCGCGGCGAATTCCCGAGTTACAAAGTGTATGAGAACGAGCATGTGCTTGCGTTTCTCGATATCATGCCGCGTTCTCCGGGGCATACATTGATCATTCCAAAGGCGCCCGCCCGCAACATTCTCGATATTTCGCCCGACGATTTCGCCCATGTGGCGCGCGGGGCGCACAGGATCGCTCGCGCCGCGATGACGGCCTTCAAGGCGGATGGGATCACCCTGCAGCAGTTCAATGAACCCGCCGGCGGTCAGGTCGTCTTTCATCTCCACATGCATGTGATGCCACGTCACAACGGGGTCGCGCTGTTGCCGCCGGCGAGCCGCAAGGAAGACGGCAAGGTGCTGGAGGAGAATGCCGCCAGGCTGGCGGCCGCGCTAAAGGGGAGTGAGTAAAACCCTGTCCTCCCGGGGCCGCGTCGGAACGATGGACTGGCCCTTAGTCGGAATCGATATTCCCAGTCGGCTGCTCCGTTGATGGCGTGAACTCGCAGCGGTCGGGCTTGAGGTCAAGCAGAGGCGTCTCGTCCAGACAATCGAGACCGCGCACGAAGACCGTGTTGCCCTCCACACCGACCAGCTTCACGATCGAGGTGCCGATCGGGTTCGGCCGCTGTGGCGACCGCAGAGAAAATGTCCCACGCGTCGATCTGTTGTTCTTCGGGCTTTGCAGCACCAGATCGCGGCGCGACCGATGCAGCCAGTAGATCACTTCGAGGTTGCTGTAGAAATCCACCCCCTTCAAGGCAGGCACCCAGGGTTCAAAAATCTCAAGTCGACAAACCGGGCCGTCGTGACGGCCCTGACGCGGCGTGTCCTCGCGCGAGGTCCAGGGCGTCCTGATGCGGCCGATGAAGACAAGCCCGGCGTCGCGCGGCGTTGGTATCTCGGTGGCGAGTTCGCCTTCACGGAGTTCATTGTTTCGAAGCATAGCTTTCAATCCAGCGTAATATTCTGCGCTTTGATCACGCTCGACCACCGCACCCGGTCGGCATCGATGAATTCGGCAATCGCAGCCGAGCTGCGCGGACAGGATAACCGCTTTCGGCGAGGGTCGGCACGTCAGGCAGATCAGCGCTTCGCTTATCTGAACTTACGCCGAGGGGCCGCACCAGCCCAGACTTTATCGGCGGCAACGCGGTGCTCAGGCTGTCGAACATCACCTGGATGTTGCCCGAGATTAGATCGGTCAGCGCCGGGCCCGCGCCCTTGTAAGGAATATGGGTCATTTCGATCCCGGCCATCTGCTTGAACATCTCGCCGGCAAGATGAATGGTGCCGCCAGTCCCCGCTGATCCGAAATTGACCTTGCCGGGATTTTGCTTGGCGTAAGCCACGAACTCCGTGACCGTCTTGGCCGGCACCGATGGATTGATCTCCATCACGACGGGCAGATCGGTGACGAGCGCCAGCATCCGAAAATCCCGCGCCGGATCGTAGGGAAGTTTACTGTAGAGCATCGGATTGAGCACGATGATCGAGGCGGCCGTAACGAACAAGGTGTAGCCGTCGGGCTCGGAACGGGCCACTGCCTCGGCGCCGATCGCGCCTTGCGCGCCGGCCTTGTTCTCGATGATTACCGGCTGTTTCAAATCCCTGCCGAGAAATTCCCCGACCAGCCGACCGAGAACATCGGTCGGACCACCCGCGGCATAGGGCACGACGAGCTTGATGGGCCGGCTCGGAAATTCCGCGGCCGCCGCCTGCGCTGCAGCCGCAAACACCGCGAAGACAGCAACAGCGAAGATCAAGGCCGAGCTTGCCCGCGAATTCATGGTCTGTGCCTCGTATGCTCGTTGAATTTTCCTGAGACTATCAGCCGAGCCACCAGTTGCCACCCACCATGAACAGTTCGCCGCAGACCACGCCTGCGAAAATCGAGCGCCGTGACATCGAAAATCGAGCGCCGTGACACGAGGAAGGCCGCAAATCCGGCGGCCACCGCAGCATAGCGCAGCCAGCCGGGCACTCCGGCCAAAGCGCCCGGCGGCTCCAACAAGATTTGCGCGATGACGCCGGCGAGGATTGCGGTGGCCACCGCCCTCACCCAAACCAGCAGCTCAGAGCCTTCATCGACACCGCCGCCGAGCCAAAGCCCCATCATCCGCCAAGCCTCGTTGGGCAGGAAGCCCGCCAGCAGCAGCACCATTAGCGAATGCCAGTCCCCGAGGAATTCGGTCATTCCTGCTCCCGCCACCAGTGAGCGGCATAGGCGATAGTGCCTGCAGAGACGCCACTGATCAGGATGTCCACGCCGGTATGCAGCAGGGAGACGAGCGGAAGCAGCGCCAGTCCCAGGACCAGCGCCAGGACGTCGGCGAGTTGACGGCAGTTGCGCGCGGTGGAGAGCAGGAACGCCAGCGGGGTCAGAAGCAGGATCGCGGCGCCAAACAACTGCGGAAGCCTGGCCGCCAGCCCGTAACCGAGCGCGGTTGCGACAAGGCAAACCGAGACCAGGCCGCAGCCTAGCCCATGCGTGAAGGCGATCCGGCGCTCGCGGGGCACCCGCGGGAGCAGCCGCAGCGATTCGACCCACAAGGTGACCGCGATGAAATGCGTCACCAATATCAGATGCCGCCGTTTGGTCCCGGGCGAGCGCACCACCGGCAATACCGACACCACCATCGGAAATAGCCTGATGGCGCTAAGCGTGACTGCGATCGCCGCCTGCACCACTGTGGCGCCCGAGCCGAGTGTCGAGATCAGGATGATCTGCGCAGGCCCGGCCCAAACAAAAGCCGTGCTGGCGAGAACCCATCCCAGGCTGAAATGAGTGTCATGCGCGAGCGCGCCGATGCCAAGATAAGTGGCAAACAGCACCAAGGTCAGTACTGTCGAGGTGACCGACCACATTCCCCATGCGAACGCTCGCAGGGGGTTGTGCCATCTGGGTGAGTCCAGCGCAGGAAGGGGCAAGGGCAACCGGAAGAAGGTGAGTCTTGGTCCGCATAACGCTGGTGAAAGCTGCCAAGGTCAAGCGAACGGCGGGCAGGCTGCCAGCCAGCCCAGGATGTCGGGATTGGCTAAACCGCTGCGGTGATCTCATGAGCTCAGCCGCGCATGCTCCTGTTTCGTAGCACGAAACAGGCACCCCCAGCGCCGCGAATTCGGTTGCAGAGATCGTCGGCGGCCGGGCGCGTATCAGCGCCGATTCGCACTTGATAGAACACGTGCGTGCCCCGGGCACGCATGAGCGAACTCAGCAGGCTTGGGTCCTGATCACCGATCACGGGACGCAACCGCTTCATCGCACGTGCATACATCGTCAGCGCCTTGTTGCGGTCGAACCCGGCGGCAAGCTGAACGCCCCACAATTTGGCTGCAGCAAGCTTCACATGCTGCTCCAGTCCGCTGACGAAGGAATTTGGCGCCTCTCGGAGCAGCGCCATCAGCTCGCGGCAACTTGCACGGGGAGCGCGGTCCAGCATCTTCCCCCTGTTGCCGGCGGCGGCCCAGTCGTCGACCGACCTGCCCGTAATGGCGGCCACGTAGTTGCGGGTCTCCTGCGGCATCGGGCCAGAGCCCGCGAGCCATTCCTGCACCCGGCGCGGCCCCGCATTATATGCTGCCGCGGCAAGACCGAGATTGCCAAACTGGCTGCGCAATTCGCTCAGGAACTCCGCGGACTTCGGTAGCGCCTGCACGGGATCAAACGGATCGAGCAGCCGCCGCTCGCTGGCGGTCCCCGGCATGAATTGCGCGATGCCTTGCGCGCGCTGACCGCTGCGGGTGACCGGTCCGACCGCGTTGGATTGAAAGTGGCTCTCCTGCCAGATCACGCGCGCAAAAAATTCCAGCGGCAGTTCGTTCGCCGTCGCCGCCGATTCGATCATCAGGCACATCGCCTCGCGGGTGTCGCTTTCGCGCGCGTTCTGGACCGGCATCTGCATCGCGGCTTCTTCGACACTCGGTCTTGCGACGTCGGTCTTGGCCGGACCAGCATCCTCCGCCTCGGCGGTGGCAGGCGAGAACAGGATCACAACCGCCACCCCAAGCGCCGCAACCCAACGTTTAGCCGTTTGCACCGCCATGTCTCGAGCTCGCGAAGGTGCTTGACACATCGAACCTGCCGTCTAGCTATTTGAGCATGATAGGCGGCGTATGGGAGCGCAAGACATGACCCCAATCGACGATCAGGCTGGCTTCGCGCCCGATGACGACGCGCCAATCCCCTACATGACCCGCACTCGCGAATATTACGCCGCCATCGGGTACACCACGCCCTATCGCTGGGCGCATTATGTCGCAAAATTCTATTCGGTTTACGACGGCGACGCTTCGAAGAACCACGACTTGCGAATTTCCCACATCGCCTACGATCGGGTACACACCTCGGCCGACGACAGCGGAACCTGGTTTCCGCTGCCGCAGTTATGGCGGCTCGCGCGCGAGCGGCGGATCGGAGCAGTCGGCCCGCGCTTCTTTGGGGCACCGACCAACCGCAGCCATCGGGTGACGATCGAGACCGATGCGCCTGAAATTCTCGCGCGTTGCCGCGAGGACGGCGTGGATGCCGCGATGCTGGTGCCGAATTGCCCGGTTTGCCACCAGACGCTCAGCCTGGTCGCCCGGCACTTGGAGGCGAACGGCATTTCGACCGTGGTGATGGGCTGTGCCAAGGATATCGTCGAGCACGCCGCGGTGCCGCGGTTCCTGTTCTCCGATTTTCCGCTGGGCAATTCGGCCGGCAAGCCGCACGATCCGGATTCGCAGGCTTTTACCTTCGAACTCGCGCTGCGCGTATTGGCGCAAGCGCCGGCCGCGCAAACCACCGTTCAGTCGCCGCTGCGGTGGAGCGCGGACGCCTCCTGGAAGCGCGACTACAACAATGTGGCCATGCTGAGCGCCGAGGAGCTGGCGCGACGCCGGCGCGAATTCGACGCACAGAAGGAGATCGCGCGCGGTTTGCGCGAGACCGCCGCGTAAAGCTGTCCTTTTCCGGCGATTGTCGATTTACGTTAACGCCGCATTTAACCTGTTTCGGCCTTTCGCGGGCCGGCAAGCCGGGTAGAGTCCTCGCCTTCACGGGGGAGGATATAGATGTTGGACGAACGCCTGAGCGCGCGCGACAAGGCTATTTACGACGGTGTGGCCCGGCTCGGTGATCACGACAGGATTGCGCGAAAGGCCCGTCGGCTCCTGACGCGGATGATGGGGTGGCGGGACAATTTCGTCGGCCACGCGTTCAGCTCGGAGCAGCGCTACCAACTACCGGTTTCCGATCTGGAGCAGCGGCTCCGCCAAAGCGAGAAGAAGAAGCGCCAGTTGCAACGGCGGATTGACGAGCTTTTGAGCC
>VAZS01000293.1 GCA_005884855.1 Alphaproteobacteria bacterium
CTAGCGACGCTGTGCGGTTGAAAGCGTTCGGACGGTGGCCGTCGGTTATTTGCGCTTGCGGAGCTGAAAGCTGCCGACCGCGGCCAGGATAAACGAACGCGGAAAAAACCGCAGCAGGAACGGCACAAGCTTGATGCTGACGCCGGGAAGCACTAGCCGCTTGTTGGCCATCAGCCCGCGATAACCTGCGTTCGCGACTTCGGCGGGAGAGACGTTCAGGACGGCTGAGTCAAACCCCGGTTGAAGCCCGGCCCGCGCCTGAAATTCAGACGGCACCGGCCCCGGGCAGAGCGCGGTGACGCGCACGCCCCGTGAAGCGAGTTCGCGGCGTAGCGCTTCGCTGAACGACAGCACGTAGGCCTTGGACGCGTAATACACCGCCATTCCCGGCCCCGGCAGAAAGCCTGCGATCGAGGCGACGTTCAGGATACCGCCGCGATGACGGATCAGCTGATCGGCAAACCGCAGCGACAAATCGGTCAGCGCGCGGATGTTGACGTCGATAATGCCGAGCTGGGCCGCGCGGTCCAATATGATCGCCTGGCCGAACAAGCCGAAGCCGGCATTGTTGACGACGTATTCGACCTCGACGCCGTGTTCGGCCAGCACGGCAGCTATCCGGTCGCTGGCGTCGCGCTGCTCGAGATCGCACGCAATCACGATGGGCGCGGCAGCGCCGGTGGCGCTGATTTCATCCGCCAACGCCCGCAGCCGATCCACTCGTCGGGCCACCAGCGCCAGGCGATGGCCCTTTGCTGCAAAAACCCGCGCCAGCTCGGCGCCTATCCCCGCCGAGGCACCGGTAATCAGCGTCACACGCTCGGTCACGATTCAATGCTCTTGATTGTTTGCAGGATGTACGGCCAGCGCGTTGAACAGAAAACAGGCTTTAGGCGGGATGCAACCCACCTGCAAGCCACGCGCAAGCATAGCGGCGTGGTCAAAGACACAACGCTGCGGCGCTTGAGATGTGTCGCATCTGGCCTGAGAGCGCCAATTGGCATGAAATTCCGAGGTGATTAAAATTTGCCCAAAAGCTTTTTCCCGTTGAAATAGGCTGCCGTCGCACGCACGTTGACAGCCCTGATGTCTTAGCCACCTGTAGGCGCGGGCTGCCTGGCCGCGACGCGATGCTTGAGATCGATCCGGTCGCGCGAAGACACACCGAGCAGATCGGCGGCCCGCCAGACCACGTTGTCCTCGAACTCGCTAACTTGACCGTCGGCATACACCAGCTCCCACATCATTTCGACAATGCGGAGCCTGCCGGCCTCATCCACCGAGCGCATGATGACGCTGGTGAAGTGATAGAGATCGACCGCCTCGCCCTCCACCAGGGTCGCAGAGGCGATCAATTGGTCTGCCGTGCCGGGATCAAGTCCGAAGCTGCTTTCGATAAGGCTATGAAGCTTGCGTTTTTCCGCAGCCGACGGCTCACCATCGATCGAAGCCACATGTATCAACAGCGCGGTCGCCGCCAGACGATATCCGGTATCGTCAAAAACCCGCTGCTCATGCCCGCCCGGAGAAACTATATCGGCAATAAATTGGCGAAGTCCGTCCAACATCAGTTTCACCAGGCTGGTGTGAGGGCGATCGGCCGCCGATTACCGGGCCGGTGATGTGGATCGCCTGCGAGGTCGACAGGCCCTGGACCCGGGCCGCTATGTTGACGGTCTGCCCGAAATAATCCTGGCGCTCGTTGAGCATGACCGCGAGGCACGGGCCTTCATGAATGCCGATTTTGACTACCAGATCGTCAGTGCCGCGCTTGGCATTGAGCGCATCCATGGCGGCGCGCATCCGCAAGCCTGCGACGATGGCATGTTCGGGCCTGATGAAGGTCGCCATCACGGCATCGCCAATCGTCTTCACCACCGCGCCCTTTTCCGACGAGATGATCTCCAGCAGCGCGTGAAAATGCGCGCGCACCAGATCGAAGGCGGCGAGATCGCCGACCCGCTCGTACAACGCGGTCGAGCCCTTCAGGTCCGTGAACAGGAAAGTCAACGACGTGATCTTGAGCCGCTGATCGATGTTGAGATTGTCGGCCTTGAAGACATCGCGGAACGTCTGGTTGGTCAGCATGCGCTTGGCGGTGAGGAACGGCTTGCGTTTGCCGAGCAGACGATGGAGTGCGTCGGCAGCGACAAAGACCGAGGGCAGCACCCGAACGCCGGCCTGGTTGTCAAATGACAGCCGCAACGGCCCGGGCCGCATGGTGATGGTCCCGCCGGTTGGCGATGGCATCTTGTTGTAGATCAGCGATAGCTGCTGACGCCCTTTGGTCGGCTCACCCTGGACATCGATGAACTGCGCCGTATGCGTAACCGGCTCGAATACGATGATGAAATTCGGCGGCAATTGCAGCGACATGGTCGCCTTCTCGCCAGCCGGCAATTCAAGAGCATCCAGCGTCACCTCCTCGGTTAGCGATGTGAAAGACTCCTTGTTGAGATCGACGCCCGAACTCCAGAACACCTGCTTGAAATACTCCCAGACAGGCAGCGTGTTGGGGTCATGCGCGGCGATGCGGCGAATCCGCGGACTGACGGTGAACGCGACTTCCACCTGCTCGTCCACCGATGCCTCGTACCCGCAGGCGCATAGACCGCAGTGATAGTCGTCGTGGCGCAGCGACTTCAACGTCGAGTGGGCATCCAGCACGCCGCCGCATCCGGGACACAGCACGTTCCAGGTGAGATCGAACAGGCCGAGCCGCGAAGCATGCAGGAAGGCGGAAATCACCCGCTCTTCGTCGAGCCCGGTCCGGGCTGAAAAATCCAGGACATTGATGCGGTTGAGCTCGTGGTCCTCGCCGTTTTCGATCAACTCGCGAATCGCATCGGCCACCGCCGGATCGGCGGTCTGTTTCAGTACTGAAAACTGCGCCTGGGTGTCGCTCATCCCGCAACTTTAGAGCAGATTGCGCACGCCTCCAAGGAAGCCCTTTGTCACCGACGCGTGATGCGGAACATGGGCGAGCGATCGGGCTGGGTCGTCACCACGCCCATCGGGATCACCGGCGCCTTGTCGAGAAGCTCGACACGGAACGCACCGATGATCCTGGCCAATGCCAGCGTCGATTCGACCAGCGCGAAATGCGCGCCGATGCAGATTCGCGCGCCGACGCCAAACGGCAGATAGGCAAAACGATCGGGCGGCGGCGCAGGGGGCATGAAGCGCTGCGGGATGAAAGCATTGGGATCGCGCCAGAGCTTTTCATGGCGGTGCAACAGCCAAGGCGCGATCAGGACCACATCGTTCGTCTTGACCGGCATGCCCGCGATGGTATCCGGCGCGGCGGCGGCGCGCGCGATCAAGTAGGCCGGCGGATAAAGCCGCATCGTCTCATCGATCACCGCGCGAGTGAATTTCAGCGCCTCGACATCGAACTCGGCGGTTGAGGTGGCGCCCTGCACTTCCGCCGCCAACTGGTCCTGGGTGGCGGGATCAAGCGCGAGCAGATACAGCGACCAGAACAGCGCGGTGGCGGTGGTCTCATGACCGGCCAGGATCATGGTCGCCACTTCATCGCCGAGCTGTTCGTCGGTGAAGCCTTTTCCGGTCTCGGGATCACGCGCCTCGCCCATCAGATCGAACAGATCGCGGTGCGGTGCGCCGTCGTTCTTGCCGGCAGCGCGGCGCTCGGCCATCAACATGCCGATAAAACGCGTCCATCGCTTGCGAAATCGCGAGCGCGAAAAATCCTGCGGACTTGGCCAGCCCAACGGCAACAGCAGATCGAGAAAATGCGGCCGCGCCAGTCGCGCGCCGTACTCCATCACGAACTCGCGCAACTGGGCGCCATGGCGGGCCATGCCGAATGAGAACATGGTGCGCCCGGCGATCTCCAGCGTCATCCGCTGCATGGTTTCCCGGAGATCGACCGGCTGGCCGCAGGCCCCCTGAAGCTTTGCGATCGTTTCATCGGTCACCGCGATCATGTGCGGCACGAGCGAGGCTACCGCGCGCGGCGTAAAGGCCGGCGACAGCGTTCTGCGCTGATGTTTCCAGGCGCGGCCTTCCGCAATCAGCAGGCCCTCGCCGAGTACCGGGCGCAACACCCGCATCCCGGCGGGCGTTCGGGTATAGTTCTCGTAATTTTCGACCAGCACATGCCGAATGGCGTCCGGCGCATTGAGAATAAAGCTGGAACGCCCAAAGAAGCGCCCTCTGACAATGTCCTCTTCATAAGCGCGTTGACCCCAGGTGCCGATCGCGCTCTCCCGCATCGCCGCCATGCGGCCGAGCGTCGTCA
>VAZS01000359.1 GCA_005884855.1 Alphaproteobacteria bacterium
ACTCGGGTTGGAGGCGCTGCGGATCACCGAAGCCAAGGATTTGAAGCCGGCGCTCTCCTCGGCCTTCAGGCGCCCGGGCGCGAAACTCATCGAGGTGGTAGTCGATGGCGCGCTGTGATCGGTGCTACTCTGCGGCCTTGGCAGCGACTTTCGCTCGATACTGCACGGCCGGATGCGGCGCGCTGAGCCGCGCGCGGTGTTTGCCGAACAGCTTTTCGCGCAACGTTCCTGGCCGGTAGGCATGCTTGTAACGCCCACGTCGCGCCAGTTCCGGCACCAGCATGTCCGCAATGTCCTCGAAATCGCCCGGCGAAATCGCAAACGGGACATTCAGCCCATCGACGTCGGTCTGCTCGAACCATGCTTCGATTTCGTCGGCGACTTTCTCAGGCGTGCCGACCACGACCGGTCCGATGCCGCCGATGCCGACATGCTCGGCAACTTCGCGCACCGTCCAGACCCGGTCCGGATCAGCGCGCGTGATGTTGTCCATGGCAGTGCGGCCGGCATCGTTCTGCACATGCCGAACCTGCTGGTCGAGATCGTAAGTCGAGAAATCGACGCCGGTCCAGCCCGACATCAATGTCAGCGCGCCCTCGTGATTGATGTGGCGGCGGTAGTCGGCGTATTTGGCTTGGGCTTCGGATTCGGTTCGCCCGAGAATAATGGTGAACATGCTGAACATCAGGATTTCGGCCGGGTTGCGGCCCGCCTTGGCGGCGAGTTCACGAATAGCGGCGACGCGCGGCGCGATGATCTTGGCCGACGGGCCGGACATGAACACGCATTCGGCATGCTCGGCCGCGAATTGCCGTCCGCGCGGCGAGGTGCCCGCCTGATAAAGCACCGGGGTCCGCTGCGGCGACGGCTCGCAGAGATGAATGGCATCCACCCGGTAATTGTTGCCCTCATGGTGGACACGATGCACTTTGGCAGGGTCGGCGAAGATGCCGCGCGCGCGGTCGCGCACGGCCGCGTCATCTTCCCAGCTTCCTTCCCACAGCTTGTAAACGACTTGCATATATTCGTCGGCGACGTCGTAACGATCGTCATGCGCGGTCTGCTTTTCCTTGCCGGCGCCGCGCGCGGCGCTGTCGAGATAGCCGGTCACCACGTTCCAGCCGATCCGGCCTTCGGTGAGATGATCGAGCGTCGACATCCGCCGCGCGAACGTATACGGCGGCTCATAGGACAGGTTCGAGGTTACGCCGAAGCCGAGGTTTTCGGTGACGGCGGCCATCGCCGAGATGAGCAGCAGCGGATCGTTGGCAGGCGTTTGCGTCGCGTTTCGCAGCGCCGCATCCGGACTGCCCCCGAACACGTCATAGACGCCGAGTACATCGGCAAGAAACAGACCGTCGAACCGTCCTCGTTCCAGCGTTTTTGCCAGATGGGTCCAGTACGGCAGCCGGTTGTAGTCCGCCGTGCGGTCGCGGGGATGGGTCCACAGCCCCGGGGATTGGTGCGCGACACAGTTCATCGCAAAGGCGTTGAGCCGAATTTCTTTTTTCATGGTCGAAAGCCTCAAGCACTCGGCAGCGATCGCTCCGGTATCGCCCGGTCTGAACGTAGGGCGTCGGCGGAACTTGTTGCATTCCGGCCGGCTTTGGCAAGGCAAATGTGTGGTGCCACTTCCGGCCAGCGGTGTATCTCGATACGTTGTTTGGAGCAGAAAGAGTTTACCGCCGCGAAAGGCAGACATGACCAGAGCTGACGCTGTCGCCCGGGCGCGCGGCTATCTGCATTCCGGCGAATTCCTGCGGGACCTCGACCGCAGAGTGGCCTATCAGACCGAAAGCCAGAACCCCGAGCGGCGCGAGTGCTTACGCGCCTATCTCGAGGCCGAGCTACAGCCGGCATTTTCACAACTGGATTTCTCGACGAGATTGATCGAATCACCGACCGGCAACAATCCTTACCTGCTCGCGCACTATCGCGAAAACTCCTCGGCTCCGACCGTGCTGATGTACGGACATGGCGACGTGGTCGATGGCATGGAGGGAGGGTGGCGAGATGATCTCAATCCTTGGCGAACAACAACCTCAGGCAATCGCGTCTACGGCCGTGGCACTGCAGACAACAAAGGACAGCACAGCATCAATTTGGCGGCGCTTCGCGCGGTCCGGGAGACGCGGGGCGGCAGGCTCGGGTTCAACGCCAAATTCATCGTCGAGACCGGCGAAGAGATCGGATCGCCGGATTTGCGCCAGCTTTGCGAGTCATTGCGCGATGAGCTCAAGGCCGATCTCTTTCTGGCATCCGACGGACCCCGGCTCGCCGCCGACCGCCCCACCATCTTTCTCGGCTGCCGAGGCGGGCTACGAATTCACCTCGATGTCAATTTGCGCGGCGGTTCGCATCATTCCGGCAATTGGGGCGGCGTGCTTGCCAATCCCGCGACCATCCTGGCCAGCGCGATAGCCACTCTGGTCGATGGGCAGGGCCGGCTGGTGCTGGACGAACTGAAGCCGCCACGGCTCTCCAACCAGATCCGCTCGACGCTTGCGGACGTGAAGATCGAACCAATGCCCGACGAGCCGGCGCTGTCGGAGCATTGGGGAGAAGAAGGCTTGTCGGTCGCGGAGCGGCTCTATGCCTGGAACACGCTCGAAGTGCTGGCGATATCATCGGGCGACATCGAGAAGACGGCCAATGCCATTCCGGGCAAGGCGCAGGCCGTCATGCAGCTACGCTTCGTCGTGGGCACCAAGGTCGATAGGGCTGTCGATGCGATCAAGGCACGCTTGCACGCCAGGGGCTTTCCCATGGTGGAGGTGCGCGCGACCCAAAGCTTTGCCGCCTCGCGAACCAATTTCGACAGCCCCTGGATAAACTGGGCGGCGGGTTCTATCCAACAGACCAGTGGAAAAGCCCCCGCGATTTTGCCGAATTTCGGCGGCTCGCTTCCCAATGACGTGTTTCGCCCGATGAGCACATTCTGCTCGATGTCACAGAGGAAGCGCTCGGCCTCATGGCGGGATTATTCTGGGATCTGGGGGAGATGCCAGGCCCCTTATAACCACGCGATCGGAAACTATCATGCCCAAACTCGACCCAGACGTGGCTCTAGGTCGCGCCTTGGACCGCTGAACGAGGTTGTAAATTACTGGTCCTCATGGCACCGGGGCGCGACGAGGGCCGAAAGTTACTTTCTATTCCGGCCAGATTTATGCAAGCATCTGCGGAAATGAATCAAAAGGGGAGAAGCGCGAATGAAACACCTGCGTATGATTGGCCTTGCGTTTGCTGCAGCCGTTTGTGCAGCGCAGGCGAATGCCCAAGAGCTCACGGGGACGCTGAAGAACATCAAGGAAACCGGTGCGATCACGCTCGGCCATCGCGACTCGTCCATTCCATTCTCCTATCTCGACGACAACCAGAAGCCGATCGGGTTTGCGATGGACATCTGTTACAAAATCGTTGACGCCGTGAAGAAAGAGCTGAAGCTGGATAAGCTCGAGGTGAAGCTCAACCCCGTGACGTCGGCAACGCGGATTCCGCTGATGGCCAACGGCACCGTCGACCTCGAATGCGGATCGACTACGAACAACGCTGAGCGCCAGAAGCAGGTGTGGTTCACCAATACCCATTTTCTGACCGCAAGCCGCTTCGTCTCCAAAAAGTCGAGCAAGATAAACTCGATTGACGATCTCAAGGGCAAGTCCGTGGTTTCGACTTCAGGCACCACCAACATCAAGCAGCTCACCGAAGCCAATGCGGCCCGCAATCTCGGCATCAACATCATCGCGGCCAAGGACCATGCCGAGGCGTTCCTGATGGTCGAGACCGATCGTGCAGCAGCCTTTGTGATGGATGACATCCTGCTCGCCAGCCTTGTCGCCGGATCGAAAGAGCCGGGCGCTTACGTGATTTCCAGGGACGCGTTCTCCAAGCCCGAACCCTACGGCATCATGCTGCGCAAGGATGACGTTGCCTTCAAGAAGGTGGTCGATGGTGCTACCGCCACGCTCTACAAGAGCCCGGAAGGGCAGAAGCTGTATGACAAGTGGTTCACGCAGAAAATCCCGCCCAAGGGATTGAACCTCAACACGCCGATCAGTGCGGAGCTGAAGCATGAGTTCGCCAAACCATCGGACTCGCCGGACCCGGACTCTTATAAAGCAATGTGAGGTGCGTCGGCTCATGCGATGGCCTGGCCATTGCATGAGCCTGCGAGGGGACGCTCAAGAAAGTCAAGGAAACGGGCGTGATCACCATCGGCTATCGTGACTCGTCAATTCCGTTTTCCTATCTGGACGACAATCAGAAGCCGATCGGGTTTGCGATCGATATCTGCTCCAAAATCGTCGAGGCCGTGCAAAAGGAACTCAAGCTCGACAAACTCAAAGTCGAATTGAATCCGGTGACGTCGTCCACCCGCATTCCATTGCTGGCCAACGGCACCATCGACCTCGAATGCGGCTCGACTACCAACAACCCCGACCGTTTGAAGCAGGTCTGGTTCACCAATACCCACTTTCTGACCGCGACCCGCTTCGTCTCAAAGAAGTCCAGCAAGCTCAGCTCGATCGACGATCTCAAAGGCAAGTCGGTGGCCTCGACCTCCGGCACCACCAACATCAAGCAGTTGACCGAAGCCAATGCCGCCCGCAATCTCGGCATCAACATCATCCCGGCCAAGGAGCACGCTGAATCGTTCCTGATGGTCGAGACCGATCGTGCGGTTGGTGCCGTGCTTGACGATATCCTGCTCGCCAGCTTCGTCGCGGGCTCGAAAACTCCCGACGCCTACGTCATCTCTACGGACGCGTTCTCCAAACCTGAGCCGTATGGAATCATGCTGCGCAAGGATGACATCGAATTCAAGAAAGTGGCCGATGCCGCGACTGCCGCGCTCTATCAGAGCGGTGAAGGCCAGAAGATGTATGACAAGTGGTTCATGCAAAAAATCCCGCCGAAAGGATTGAACCTCAACACGCCGATCGGTCCGGAGTTGAAGCATGAATTTGCCAAGCCTTCCGATTCACCCGATCCGGATTCCTATAAGGCGATGTGAGGCGTCCCGGCTCATGCGAGGGTCCGGCCATTGCATGAGCAGGTCCACCGCGTAGCTCTCGCACACGGAACGATCTGTGAATTATCACTGGAACTGGCGCATCTTCTGGGAGCCGGCCCCTAACGGGACCGGCAATTACCTTGACATGCTGCTGTCCGGGCTCGTTCTGACGATCGAGACCGCCATTTGCGCCTGGATCATTGCGCTGGCGTTCGGAGCGGTGGTGGGCGTGATGCGGACGCTGCCATCGAAAACGGCGTCCTCGGTTGGCTTTGCTTACGTCGAGTTCTTTCGCAACATGCCGCTCCTGGTGCAGCTGTTTATCTGGTTCTTCGTGTTGCCGGAACTGCTGCCGCACGGATCCGGGCTTTGGCTGAAGCAGATACCAAACGCGCCATTCTATACGGCAGCGATCGGAATCGGGCTGTTCATGTCGGCGCGGGTGGCGGAGCAAACGCGCGCCGGGATCAATTCGCTGCCGCGCGGACAGAAACTGGCCGCGACCGCGCTCGGACTGACGACCGCGCAGGCTTATCGCTACGTGCTCCTGCCGATGGCGTTTCGTATCATTATGCCGCCCCTGACATCTGAGTTTCTCTCCACCATCAAGAATACTTCCGTGGCAATCACCATCGGTCTGATCGAGCTGACCGGTGAGGCGCGCGCCATGCAGGAATTTTCGTTTCAGGTGTTCGAAGCCTTTACCGGCGCAACCGTGCTTTATCTGCTGATCAATGTCGTGGTCGTCATTGCCATGCGTTTCCTGGAGCGCGCGCTGGCGGTCCCCGGCTATATTGGCGGGAAGTGAGCCGCGCCGATGTTCGCTTCATTCGACTTCGACGTCATCCGCCGTTCGTTCGGATATCTGTTTCTCGACGGCATGACCTTCACGCTGACGCTGACCGGGCTGGCGGCGCTTGGCGGCCTGATCTTCGGCACGCTGATCGCGCTGATGCGGCTCTCCGGATTCAAGCTGCTCGGACGCATCGCAGGGCTCTACGTCGATTTGATGCGATCGCTGCCGCTGGTGCTAGTGATCTTCTGGTTCTATTTCCTCGTGCCTTACATCGGACAATGGGTGACGGGATCGTCACGTCCGATTCAGGTCGGGGCGTTTACGTCCTCGCTGGTGACCTTCATCATGTTCGAAGCGGCGTATTTCTCCGAAATCATGCGCGCCGGGATACAGTCGATCTCGAAGGGGCAGCCCGCAGCAGCCCAGGCTCTTGGACTGACCTACCGCCAGACCATGCGCTACGTGGTGCTGCCGCAGGCGTTCCGGAACATGCTGCCGGTGCTGCTGACCCAGACCATCGTGCTGTTCCAGGACACCTCGCTGGTATACGTGCTGTCGATCCCGGATTTTCTCGGTGCCGCCAGCAAGGTCGCGCAGCGCGACGGCCGGCTGGTCGAGATGTATTTGTTCGCGGCGGCAGTCTACTTCATCATTTCCTGTCTTGCGTCGTTCGGGGTCAGGCGCCTGCAGGCCAGGATCGCCTTTGTCCATTAGCGAGAACTTCATGATCGAGATCAGCCACGTCGACAAATGGTACGGGGCGTTCCAGGCGCTGAAAGATTGCACGACCAGCGTCGCCAAAGGTGAGGTGGTCGTGGTGTGCGGCCCGTCCGGCTCGGGCAAATCAACGCTGATCAAATGCGTCAACGCGCTGGAGCCGTTCCAGAATGGCCAAATTGTTGTCGACGGCATCAAGCTCAACGATCCGAAAACCGATCTGCCGAAGCTGCGAGCCCGCGTTGGCATGGTTTTCCAGCATTTCGAATTATTCCCGCATTTAAAGATCATCGAAAACCTTTGTCTGGCGCAGGAGAAGGTGCTGGGGCGGTCGCATGCCGAGGCAGTCGCCAAAGGCTCAAAGTTGCTCGACCGCGTCGGGCTAAAGGATCACGCGCGCAAATATCCCGCCGAACTGTCCGGTGGCCAACAGCAACGGGTCGCGATTGCGCGCGCGCTGGCCATGGACCCGATCGCGATGCTGTTCGACGAGCCAACCTCGGCGCTCGATCCGGAAATGATCAGCGAAGTGCTCGACGTAATGGTCGATCTCGCGCGAGAGGGCATGACCATGATGGTGGTGACGCATGAAATGGGCTTTGCCAGCAAGGTGGCGCATCGAGTGATCTTCATGGACCAGGGAGAGATTGTCGAAGACGCGCTCAAGACGGATTTCTTCGGCAGTCCCCGCAGCGACCGCGCGCAAAAATTCCTGTCAAAGATTCTTTCCCATTAAGCCCATTAAGCTGTCTTACTCGGGGCGGGGACGGGGTTTATGGCCATTAACAATTTGCGTATAGGAATTGCGTAATCATCGCATCGCCCCCGCAGGAGAATTCGCTTGGATCAGATCGCCTACGTCAACGGATCGTTCGTGCCCATGGCCGATGCCAAGGTCTCGATATTGGATCGCGGCTTTCTGTTCGCCGACGGCATTTACGAGGTCGCCGCCGTGCTGGACGGCAAGCTGATCGACAATGCCTCCCATCTGGCGCGGCTACAGCGCTCAGTTGGGGAAATATCGTTGGCGTTGCCCGAGACGATCGAGAGAATTCAGGAGATTCAGAAGGAGTTGGTCGCGCGCAATAATCTGGTCAACGGCATGGTGTACCTGGAGGTGACGCGCGGCGCCGACACCGGTCGCGATTTCGCGTTCCCAAAAGATGTCAAGCCAACGCTGATCATGTTCACCTCCGTCAAGGACATCGTCAATGCGGCGTCGGCCAAGTCCGGCATCGGCGTGATTACGGTGCCCGATATCCGCTGGGCGCGGCGCGACATCAAAAGCGTGGCGCTTTTAGCGCAAGTGCTGGCTAAGCAAGCGGCGGCAGAAAAACACGCGGGAGAGGCCTGGATGATCGAGGATGGCATGGTGACCGAAGGTGGCTCTTCGTCGGCGTTCATCCTGACCCATGATGACGTGCTGGTGACGCGCCAGAACTCGTCTGCGATTTTGCCGGGTTGCACGCGCAAGGCGGTGGTCGCTCTGGCCGAAGAGCGCCAGCTCCGCGTCGAGGAGCGGCCATTTTCAGTGGAGGAGGCGCTTGCGGCAAAGGAAGCCTTCATCACCAGCGCTACAGTGTTCGTACAGGCGGTGGTCTCAATTGACGGCAAGACCGTCGCCAATGGCAAGCCCGGTCCGATGACGGGCCGTTTACGCGAGATCTACATCGATTTCGCCCGCGCCAGTGCGGTGTGAACTCGCTTCGCTGTTGGCCTGGAGGAATAATCGCCAGGAAATGGGATTGCAAAGGAGCGCACGGGGCGCGTAGTTTCTTGTCAATAAGAAAACAGTGAACAGGGGAAACGCGATGAGCGCGCCGGTCAACGAAATTCGTACTCGTGCGACATGGAAACCAGCAGCAGCATTGCTTTGGGCTGCGGTCGGGATGCTGAGCACAGCTCCGGGAAATGCGCAAACTGCAAATGCGCCGGTGCTTGAGGTTCCCGCGCATTCGGTGCCGGTGCCCAGTACGGTCAGCCCGCAAATGGCAAAAATCATCGGCTTGCCGCTGCGCACCAACTGGAACGTGCTGCCAAAGACCGGCGAGGAATGGAAGCCTGTCGCAGACGCCGGCGCCGCCAACACCATCAAGAACATTCCCGGGATATCCGAGCGGCTGCACGTCACGATCGATAAGACGGTGATCGATGGAGTGCGCGCTTTCGTGATTACGCCGGAGGTGATTGCACCTGAGAACCGCAATCGGCTTCTGATCCATGTCCATGGCGGCTGCTACGTTCTCAATCCTGGCGAAGCCGCGCTTCCCGAAGCGATGTTCATGGCCGGCTTCGGGCATTTCAAGGTGATAGCGGTTGACTATCGCATGCCGCCCGAGGCGTATTTCCCGGCCGCGCTGGATGACAGCATGACCGTTTACAAGAATGCCATTCGGACGACGGACCCAAAGAACATCGCGATCTTCGGCAGTTCGGCGGGCGGGGCTTTGACGCTCGAAATGATCTTGAAGGCCAAGCAGGACGGGCTGCCGCTGCCAGGCGCGATCGCACCGGGCACGCCGATGTCCGACGTAACAAAAATAGGGGACACCTTCGTCACTAACGCGATGCTCGATAATGTGCTGGTCTCGCCGGATGGATTCTGCGACGCGGGCACCAAAGTCTACGCCAATGGGCACGACCTGAAGGACCCGCTGCTGTCACCGGTATATGGCGATATGCAGGGATTTCCCCCGACCATTCTCACCAGCGGAACCCGCGATCTTCTGCTAAGCAACACAGTGCGCGTCCATCGCAAGCTTCGTCAGGCTGGCGTCGAGGCGATGCTGCAGGTCTATGAGGGCCAATCTCACGCGCAGTATTACCGTGACGACACTTCCCCTGAAGCGAGGGAAGCATTTGAGGAAATTGCCGGCTTCTTCAACAAGCATCTTGGGAAATAGCCGTCGTTCGAACTACAACCGCAAGTTACTGGGCAAAGCTCTGATCAAACAAAAGGGCGGCCCTGATCGTTCTTTTCACAGCACCGTATTGATGGTGTATTATGACCAGAAGAGAACCCAGCCAGCGGCACTCGCAAGAGTAATTCAAGACGCCGGGTTAATTCTTGCTGCTGCATGCCACTGAGCCAGTCGGTACACGTCCAGGCAAAAGAGGGAGCAGTACCATGACGATGCGGCCCGATCCTACTTTTCATGCCTCGCCGAAGCTTGCGATGGAAGCTCCGCCGGAGAGCTTCGCCTATACCGTGCTACTTAGCCCAGATTTTTCCAAAGCCGATGCCCTTGCCGTGATCGACGTCAGAGCTGGCTCTTCGACGTTCAGCCAGGTCGTGCACACGGTGACGATGCCCAACAAGGGCGACGAGTTTCACCATTTCGGATGGAACGCTTGCTCGTCCGCCTTGTCGCCACTCACCGGGCACGCATTCCTCGAGCGCCGCTACCTTATCGTTCCGGGCATGCGGTCCTCGCGGATTTACATCGTCGACATCAAACCGGATCCTGCCAAGGCCAAGATTCACAAAATCATCGAGCCGGAGGAGATCTTCAGGAAGACCGGTCACTCGCGGCCGCACACGGTCCACTGCGGGCCCGAAGGTATCTACGTCAGCACTCTCGGTGGCGGCGGCAAGGATGGTACCGATGGACCGCCCGGCGTCTTCATCATGGACTGCGAGACATTCGAGGTCCTGGGACGTTGGGAGATCGATCGTGGTCCGCAAACCCTGCACTATGACTTCTGGTGGAACCTGCCACGCGATTACATGGTGACAAGCGAGTGGGCGTTGCCACCGCAGTTCGAGAACGGGATCGTGCCGGAGGATCTCCTCTCCAACAAGTATGGCCATCGGATCCACTTCTGGGATCTGCGGGCGCGGCGAAACGTCCAGACCATCGATCTCGGCGCCAATCACCAGATGGCGCTGGAGGTGCGTCCCGCTCATGATCCCGTGCGCGAATACGGCTTCGTGGGCGTGGTGGTCGACACCACCAACCTGGAAGGCTCGATCTGGACATGGTGGCGCGAGGGCGGCAAGTTTCACATCGAAAAGACGGCGACCATTCCACCCGAACCAGCGCCAAAGGACCAACTGCCGCCGCTTCTGCAAGGCTTCGGTGCCGTGCCCCCGCTGGTCACCGACATCGATTTGTCGATGGATGACAAATTTCTCTACGTCTCCTGCTGGGGCACCGGCGAGATGCGGCAATACGACGTCAGCGATCCCAAAAAGCCGAAGCTCGCCGGATCGGTTCGTATCGGCGGCATCGCGCGCCGTACGGCTCACCCGAATGGCAAGTCCTATGCAGGCGGTCCGCAGATGGTGGAGATCAGCCGCGACGGCAAACGCGTCTACTGGACCAATTCGCTGTACTCGACCTGGGACAATCAATTCTATCCGGAGGGAATGCCGGGCGCCCAGGTGATGGCGAATGCAAATCCGAGTGGCGGCCTGGAGCTTGCCAAGGACTACTGGGTGAGCTTCCCCGACGGATACCGGGCACATCAAATCCGGCTAGATGGCGGTGACTGCTCGACGGATTCGTTCTGCTATCCGTCGGTTTAAATTTGAGCGGAGCGAGCTGGACACCTGCCTGGCTCTGGCTGGCTGTCATCGCGAGCGGCCTCTACCATGGCGTAAACCCGGGAATGGGTTGGCCGCTTGCGGTTTCGGCCGGATTGATGGAAAGGAGTTCGCGCGCCTTGTTGGCCGCGCTTGGGCCGCTGACCGCCGGCCATTTGCTGGCAACGCTGCTGGTGATTCTGCCCTTTGCGCTACTGGTCGCGCTGATCGAATGGCATCGCCAGATACAGATCGGTGCGAGCCTCCTTGTCATTGCCTTTGGTATCTTCCGCCTTCTTGACCGGCGCCATCCACGGGCATTGGCGCGGATACGGCCCACGCAATTGGGGCTTTGGTCGTTCGCGGTCGCGATCGCTCATGGCGCCGGACTAATGCTCTTGCCGATCTATCTTGGGCTGTGCCGGGCTGCCGACTTTGACAAAGGCCATGAGGCAGCCACGACTCTTATCAATGCCAATCTCGGGATGGCCGTGCTTGTCGCTTTCGTCCACGCCATGGCGATGATCGCAGCTGGCGGCTGTTCAGCATGGCTGGTTTATCGCTATCTGGGAGTCAAATTCGTTGCGCGGAGCTGGTTCAACCTAGATACGTCTTGGGCCGCCAGCCTCATTCTGGTGGGGGCTATCGCACTCGTACTAGGCCTCGCGGAGTAGCGCAGCTCTTGCGCAAGTGTCGATCGCGTATGAGGCTACCGATGCAGGCACGAATAGATGCGGACGAGTTCACGAGTCTCGGTCGGAACCGCGCGGGCAGCTTTCTCATTTGCTGTTGCTGTGGCGCAGGATAGCCAGAAATAATTTCCATTTGGATCGATTACGAGTCGTTTCGGCGTGAATTCAGCAAGGATCACGGAAAGATATGGCGTGGTCGAAAACCAGGATAGCCGGTTCGCTATGGAGCCTATTCGTTCCGATGAAACGAAGCGCCGATCCCCGAGCGCTGGGTCGGATTCGTCGCTGTTGGCGAGGGCCGCTACCGCTGCGTTGTACTGGCTCCATGCCGCCAGGAATTTTGCAGTTTCGACCACATACACCAACGTGAGGAGCATCAATGCGGCTGCAAGCGGCGGAGCGCTCCGCCTCCGCAGCCAGATCATCGCCCGTTCTACCTCCGGTAAGGCAAGAGCAATCCGACCATCTCCATAGATGGCGAACAGCGCCGCCAATGCCCCGAACACCGGCGTTACGATCACCAGTGCCGTTCGGAGATAATACCGGCTGCTCGCATGTATCGCGTGATCAAGCCGGAGCCAGTAGATTGCGAGCGCTATGGCCACGATTACGGCGGCAAAGAGATAAGCTCTGTCTGGCGCCAACTTCGAAAGCACCAACAAGAGAACAGCGTATGCGACGATCGTAGTGAACAACAGCGCCACGATGCTCACCTGGAAAACTGCCGGATCGAAGAAGTGCAGCGCGGCCCTCACCAGCACGTCGGCGTAGTATTCGTCGGGCGGAATCATGATCTTCACAGCGGCTGACGCTGCCAATACCACGATCAGGATTGCCGCCGCGCGCAGGAACGAGGCGTCCCGAAAACCCCGGAGCGCCAGCATTGCGACTATTGAAAACGTTAAGACCAGCGCGCCTTCATGGGTGAAAGCGAGTGTAAGTAGCATGGCACAGACGAGGGCCGTCCCGCCGACAGTCCGGCTCGCATAATGGCTGACGGCGAGGGTTGGCCAGAACATTGCGTGGGCCAGCCACATCTCGCTCGGAAAACCAAAGACCAGCGGGCACAGCAGGGCCGTCGAGCAACAAGCGTAGACGAAGATGATGCGATTGCGTGAGCAGTCGGCGGCGAGCGTGCCGATCAGCCCTGCAAGCGGAGCGAGGTAGAACAGCAGCCCATAAAACAAGATACCGGCGCTCGGGTCGCCAGTAAGCCCGACCAACACCTCGGCCGGCAGTAAAATAAGCAAAAAGACCGACATGCGGCCGGAGATATTGTGCCAATGGAACGCCCACACGTCCTGAACCGCAACCGCATAGGAAAACATGGCGCCGTCGGCGTAAAGCTCTAGCTGATAACATAGCGCGATGACGACAAAGCCGACCGACCAGCACAGACCAGCTCCGATCAGAAACGTGCGCAAGAAGTCGGAACCAGAGCGGATGGTGGGCCACGGCATAATGCCGACGTCTCCTGTAGCCGCGCAAGGCAGTGACACCGCTCAAATCTTCTAACGAAGCCAGTGCTTGTTTCGTAGGGCCGCCCTGAATTAGCCGATGCGTGGCTTTCCGGTCTTCTTCTAGCCTAGGATTGCTCCGCCAGCGAGGCGGTGAGATGCTCGAGCCGGTGTCCCGATCGCGCTGCCTTGGCTGTCATGTAACGGTGGTTGTCGGCGTTGATCGGCGCCTCAAGCGGCATCCGGCTGACAATTTCGATGCCAGCCTTTGTGAGGCCAGCGAGCTTGGCGGGATTGTTGGTGAGCAGCGCTATTCGTGTGCAGTTCAGCATTCGCAGCATGCGCGCGGCGACGCCGTAATCGCGTTCATCATCGTCAAATCCGAGCGTGGTATTGGCATCGAAGGTGTCGAGACCATCATCCTGCAACTGATATGTCCGCATCTTGTTTGCGAGACCAAGTCCGCGGCCCTCCTGCGCCAGATAGAGAATGACGCCGCCTCCGAGTTTTTCGAGACGTGCGAGAGCAAGCCGAAGCTGGTCGCCGCAGTCGCAGCGCCGCGATCCGAACACGTCGCCCGTGAGGCAGGCGGAATGCAGCCGTACAGGAACCGCATCGGTTAAATCAGGCTTGCCAACGATGATGGCCACCGGACTGCCACCCATGGCATCGCGGAACACGACAAAGCGCGTGGTTGTGCCCGAGCTGAGAGGCACCGAGGCTTCGCTTGCTATCATCAACGAGCGAATCGCATCATTGGCGAAGCGTGCCACTGCATCTGCCTCAACCCTGACTATGATCTCTTCACATGCGGCGGGGAGGGCAGACATATCTGCCGCCAGCACCGCCGGCAGTCCCTGCGATAATTTGACCAATTGAATAGCAGCAGCGGCGGCCCAGCTCGCCGGTTTAGCCGCCGGAGCGCGATCGTTTGTCGCGTCGGTAACAAGGGAGAGAATCGTGTTCGCGTCGTCAGCCGCCGAGAGCGGTAATGCCATCGGCGTTGACGCATCAAGTCCAAGGGCCAGTGCGCGCCGTTCTGTGATGACGAGCCGCGGCACGACCGGTCTGCATAGCGTCATGAATTCAGCAAGCCGTTGGGCGTCGAGACCTTCGACGGGCAACGCGAGTACCGCTTGGCCTGTCGCGCTGATGAGGACAGGCCGCCCTCCCTGAAATTCGCCAAGGCCACGGCTGACGCTGGTGTGCCCCTTGCCGCCGAACAAGGCCGAGCTTGCGCGCGTCTGCACTTCAGTCATTCCGATACTTTCTATTCCATGGCAGCTATCGTAGAACACCGTGATCGCCACATCATTCCGGTCGCAAATAGATGATTTTTGTGGCATGCTGGCACATAGTCGAATTGTTAACGCAACCACAGAGTGATTTTGATTTCGGCGTGCCGATAGCCAACTTCCCCTCGAGCAAGTCTTCTTCTTCCGACCCGTGGGAAGACTTCAGCAGCATATTCCGTAGAGGCCAGCAGCCTCTTCCGCAGACGTGGGCGGATGTGTTTGGTCCGCTACGGAAGGGCACAGTGGATCGGCACCGCCCTGGCCGACGATCCCCAACTAACCGTCCGCGGAGTGGCTGGGCCTCAGCCGTCACGCGTTGTTATCGATCCGAAGGGCCGGCTTGGTGCCGACGCGAGGATTTTCGCGGACAACGGTGTCCGGCGTTTGCTGATCACGGCGCAAGGTACGCGCTGTGCGCCGCCGCCCGGTGTGGAAATTGTCGCGTTGCCCGCGGCCGAGGGGTGCATCGCCCCATCGGCAATCCTTTCCGCACTCGCGGGCTACGGCATGCGTCGCATTCTGATCGAAGGCGGCGCGAACACCGTCTCGCGCTTTCTCGCCGCTGGATGTCTCGATCGCCTGCACGTGATGGTCGCACCGATCATCCTGGGTGCCGGAGGCCCCGGGCTGATCCTGCCGCCGCTCGAACGTGCGGATCAGGCGCAGCGTATGCCCATACGTGTGCACAAAATTGAGGATGACGTGCTGTTCGATTGCGATTTGTCGGATCAGCGTGTGGCGCTCGGTATTGCGAAGAAATCGACGTGACCGACATAAAGTGAGGAGTGTCCGGCGGCAACCTCGGCGTGACGGCGGCTAAGCCAGGCCGTGGCGTCAGCCACCGACAGCGCGGCCGTATGATGCGCTGCGCTTGCCCAACCGGCGAGTATTTCGGTTTGGATGTCACGGTCGTCTGGCCCCATCACCCAGTCGGAAACGCCGTGTACCACCGAATAACCGAGCGCTTTGAAGCGCGCGATTATGAAGGCCGCCGCCGCCGGCCCGAGCGACGGACCGAAGCCTTTGTCCATGCGCTGATGCGCGTTCACCCCGGCGGCAATGGCTGCATCGAACGGATCAGGTCGAGCGAACCCGGTGCGCCCGTCATAGCTCAGCGCTGCGTAAAACGGAGCCGAGCGCGCGGCCAGCGCGCGCGCGAGCCGGTCCAGCCATGTGCCGGAGACCAGATCGAGCAAGGCCGATGTCGTGACCAGATCGATTGGCCCATCGAGCGCGGCTTCGAGGTCACGGTGCAGATCGAGCGGCATAGCGGTTAGGGCGATATGCTTGCTTAGCGGCGTCGCTGTGGCGCGCTTCAGCAGGCCAATATCCTTGTCGATCAGCTTCCAGCTTTGCATCGCCGGCAGATGCGGGCTCAAGGTGCGAAAGTTAGAGCCGGTTCCGCAGGCCAGATCGGCGATCCGAACCGAGGAACGCGGCCTGAGAAAGGTGGCGACAGCCTCGAAAACTTTCGAATTGCGTGAGCGCACGTCGTAGGGCTCGCGCAGTTTCAGCCAGTCAGGAGAGAAACTACTCACGCCAGCTTCTCCAGTACGCGCGCAAACGTCTCCGCCGACTGCCGCCAGGTTGGCAGTTGCGCGGCGCCCGCGCGGGCCGCGATAGCCATACACCGCCGTAGATCGCCATCGCTGATCAAGCAGCGCAGCGCGCTTGCGAACGCAGAAACATCACCGGCAGCGACGAGTAGGCCAGCTTCTGGCGGTACTGTTTCCGGGATGGCGCCTGCACTGGTGCCAATGACAGGCAGCCCGTGCGCGAGGGCTTCGGCGTATGCCATTCCGTAACCTTCGAAGTGAGACGCGAGGGCGAACACGTCCGCTTCCGCATAGAATTGTTCGAGTTGCTCCTGCGAGACCGCGCCAAGGGTGGCAATCCGATCTCCGAGCCCGTGCCGCGCGTTATCATTATCAAGCTGCAAAGCTGCATTGCGGTCGCGCGTGCGGTCGCCGACGATCGTCAGCCTCCACGGCAAATCCGAGAGCGTCGCCAGCGCTGCGACCAGAACATCGAACCCCTTGCGCGGGACCACTGCGCCAACCGAGAGCAGTCGTACCATTCCTTCCTGACTGCGTCGCACCGAGCGCGCTGGATCGCTGCCTGGCGTCGCGATCGTAATGCGTTCGGCCGGGACCCCGTAATCGGAACCAAGCAACCGAGCCGTGGCCGCGCTGGTAACGACGACTTGTTGCGCGGCTGCGAGCGCCGCCCTTTCACTGCCGCGTAGCGCCTCGGCTTGCTCTAAGGATAGTCCCCTTTCCAGCGCGAGCGGATGATGCACCAGCGCAAGCAACGGATTACGGCCGGCGATTTCTGACGCGGTTTCCGGCAAAACACCGAGCGCCAGTCCATCGACAACGATCTTGCCGCCAACCGGTGTCATCAGTAGTCGCGTCCGCGCGGAGCTGAGTGTCGCTTGATCGGGCCAAGGGAATCCTTGTCCTAGATCGACGACGTCGACCCGCCAACCGAGCTGGCCAAGCTCGGCAATGATACGGCGGTCGTAAGCATAACCGCCGGTGGGGGTCGCAAGGTCCCCGGGCACGGCAAAGGCCAAATGTTTTACCACAAATTGGCCTCGTACCAGGCGCGCGCCACATGCGACTCGGAGAGGGTCACACGTATCGCGTTGAGCTCGCGCCCGTTGCGACCGAGTTCGCCCGCGCGGGCATTTTTGGCTAGCCTATCGAAAATATGCTTGGTCAGAAATTCGGTAGTGGTATTGGTGCCCTTCAACTCAGGTACTTCATCGAGATTGCGATAATTCAGCGCCGCCAACACTGCCTTGAGCGCCTCGTGGGCGCGGCCGATATCGATGACGATACCGTTGTTGTCGAGCGTCTCGGCGGAAAAGGCCGCGTCGACGACGAAGGTCGCGCCATGCAGCGCCTGCGCCGGTCCGAACACGGCTCCGCGAAATGAATGCGCGATCATGATGTGGTCTCGAACTTCAACGGCGAACAAGGGATCTCCTCAAGAATAAGTAATCGGCTGGCAAAGTATGCCGTTGTTGGGTT
>VAZS01000294.1 GCA_005884855.1 Alphaproteobacteria bacterium
CTGTTTGCGGGATAAGGACAACAATTTACCAGAAATCCGCACTGAGCAACTACTCGGCCACCCTGCCTGTTGGCCTCGTCATGGGCGAACACGGCGCCAATTGCACGCCGCGGCGAAGCCGAAAATGCGTGACTCACCGATGCCACGGCAAGTATTGATTCACCACCCCAAGCCTCTCCCCATTTCCGCCAGCTTCGGAGTGCGATATCTTCATACCTTGATGCGGAGGTGGGCAGCATCGACGAAGAGCCACGGGCCTGGCGCAGGCGCGTGTGCGTTGGAATGGTAATTGGGGCAGATGGGGATTCGACCGTCAGATCAGATCATCCGGATGGCGCGAGGCGCTGCCGCCGCAGCGGCGTGTCTTGCGCTCGCCAACTGTGCCTCATCGGGCAAGTTCGCCAGCCAGGTGGATCCCAAATACGGTGTTTCCTCAAGCCCCCGGGTGGTCGAATTCGGGGAAGCGGTGCCAAAGGGCGGCGGCACCTACCGGGTCGGCAAACCCTATACTGTAGCGGGGCGGGTCTATGTGCCGGAGGAGGACATCAATTATCGGGAGGAGGGGATGGCCTCCTGGTATGGCAACGATTTCCACGGCAGACTGACCGCCAACGGCGAAATATTCGATATGGGCTCGCTGACAGCCGCGCATCCGACCCTGCCGATGCCGTGCTATGCACGGGTGACCAATGTCTCGAACGGCAAATCGTTGATTGTGCGCGTCAATGACCGTGGGCCTTACCATGGTAACCGGCTCATCGACGTGTCCAACAGAGCCGCCGAACTACTTGAATTCAAAGGTAATGGGGTGGCGCGCGTCCGCGTCGAATATGTCGGCAGGGCTCCACTGGAAGGCTCCGACGACATCCAGCTCATGGCGACGTTGCGCACCGGCGTGCCGGCGCCTTCACCGTCGCTGGTTCGGGTAGCATCGGCCCGTCCATTTGTCCCGGAAATTACAGCCCGTGCCAATCCGCTACGGGGCGAGATTCCAATGCCGGAGGGGCGTCCTTACAGCTTGGGCAACACGTCTTCCGATGTCGCCTCCGTCAACGCGACCTCCGAAATGTCCGCCTCGGCCCGCCGGCGGTCGGCTGGCCGGCCTCTCGAAAACAGACGCGCCGTTCCCTACGAAGATGACGACCGTTATGCGCCCGGCTTCCATCCCGTCTCCGCCTATGCGCCGGTGGCTAGCGAAGGTCCCCGCGAATTGCTGGCCGGTCGCGGACTTTACTGAAACGCGCCGAGCCTATTGAGCCGCCGTATTCGCTTTGAGAAAGTCTATCAAGGCCGCATTGACCTCTTCAGCACGCTCCTGCTGAATCCAGTGGCCGGCACCTTCGATGATCAGCTTTTGCTTCAGGTTCGGCAGAACCCGCTCCATGTCGCCAACGCGCTTGGCGCCGATCAGGCCGGTTATCACTGAATCTTTCGAGCCCGCAATGAACAACGAAGGCTGCTGGATCTTCGCGTCCTGCCATGGCGCCGTCAGCTCCCAGTTACGATCGATATTGCGATACCAGTTCAGCCCGCCACGGAAGCCTGATCTCGTGTACGTATCGGTGAAGAAAGCCAGGTCGGCTTCGCTGAGCCAGCCTGGCAGCGGCCGATCGGGCCGCAGCTCGCCCAAGAAACCTTTGCCATCTTCAATGAACAGGGAGGCGGCAGGATCGGAAAATCCGCGGCCCAGCAAGGTTCGCATCGTCAACCCGATATCCCGCTCGAACTCGGCTTCGGCGGTGCCGGGTGGCTGAAAATACTGCCAATAGAAGTTGGTGATGCCACTCTCGCGCAGCGTATCGAGCGGCCGGCCGCGTCCACGCAACGGCGGCGGAACGCTCAGACCGGCTACGGCGGTGAAAATGTCTGGACGGAACAGCGCGGCGTGCCAGGCAACCGGCGCGCCCCAGTCGTGCCCAATGATAACTGCCTGTTTTTGCCCAGTTGCGGCAACCAGCGCGACCATGTCGCCGACATTGTCGAAGATGGTGTAAGCGTCGATTTCGGCGGGCGCGGTGGTCCGCCCAAAACCCCGCATATCCGGCGCCACGACATGAAAACCGGCTGCCGCAATCGCCGGGATCTGATGCCGCCAGGAATAGGACAGTTCGGGCCAGCCATGGCAAAGCAGCACAAGCGGACCCTCGCCCTCTTCGATGACAAAAATCTCGATCCCATTGGCCGAGATGGTGCGGGAAGATGGCATGGTTTTTCCGTTTTCTTTGCAAGATTTTGGCGCTCGGGCACGAACGCATGATTTGCGAGGCTGTGGCGATGGCGAAAAACCTTGCGGTCCTACCCTATTAGACTCCGATTGGACACAAAACCGGTTTCTGCGGTTGTTTCCGCTGGCGCGGCCATCCAAATCGGCCCACGACATCGGTAAGGCCGTGTTGTTTGCGGTAATTCCAACTGGTAAAAGGCCGCTTCAAGGCAACACCGATGGCACTCGAAGCATCAACCTCCCGCAAGCTTCAGATTGGGCCTGCGCGCTCGCCTGGCCTGCTGGCGGCCCTTGTGGCAGCAGCGGTCGGGTTGGCCGGAATTGCGTATGCCGCCAACAACAGCGTGCAGGGTCCCAAAAAGGAAGAGGGTGGTTTCGATGGTGACGCGCCCACCGCGATCCTGATCGAAGCCTCCAGCGGCAGCGTGCTGTTCGAGAAGAACGCCGATGAGTTGCGGGCACCCTCGAGCATGATGAAGCTGATGACCGCCGAGGTGGTCTTCCGTGCCCTCAAGCAGGGTGAGATCAATCCGGCCGATGAGTACCACGTCAGTGAAAACGCCTGGCGCAAAGGCGGTGCACCTGCCGGCGGCTCGACCATGTTTGCGGCCATTCACAGCAAGATTTCGGTCAGCGATCTCCTGCGCGGCGCCATCATTCAGAGCGGCAACGATGCGTGCATGGTGCTCGCGGAAGGTATCGCCGGAAACGAGCGCGCCTTTGCCGAGATAATGACCAAACGCGCTCGCGAACTCGGACTGACCCGATCGACCTTTGCCAATTCCAACGGTCTGCCCGATCCCGGCAACAAGATGACCGTGCGCGAACTCGCAATGCTCGCCCGTCACATCATCCAGACCTATCCCGAGATGTACAAGCTGTTCGGCGAGAAGGAATTCACCTGGAACAAGATCCGGCAACAGAACCGTAATCCGCTGTTGAATTCGCTCGAAGGCGCCGACGGGCTAAAGACCGGATATACCAAGGAGGGCGGTTACGGCATGGTCGGCTCCGCCGTGCAAAATGGCATACGGCTGATCGTGGTGGTCAACGGCCTGGAGGACCCCGACGATCGCGCTTCCGAAGCCAAGAAAATGCTCGAATGGGGATTTCGCAACTTCGAAGCGCGGGCACTGTTCGCGGCCCGGCAGCCGATTGGCTACGCAAAGGTGTTTGGCGGCGAAAGCCGCTCGGTCAAGCTGGTGAGCCCCAAACCTATCGAGGTGATGGTCCACAAGAACGGCAACGATAAGCTGATCGCACGCTTGGTCTATAACGGACCGGTGCGCGCGCCCGTGGAGTCCGGCCAACAGATCGGTATCGTGAGGGTTTGGCGCGCTGGCAATATCGCCATGGAGGCGCCGGTTTATGCGGGAGAATCCGTCGGCATGGGATCTACGATGCGGCGGGCGATCGATGGTGCAAGCGAACTCGTCATCGGTGCGTTCCGCCTGGGCGCCGAGAAACTCTGAGATGGTCGAAGCAGCCGTGAATCGAACTCCGGGGCGCGGACGATTCGTCACCTTTGAAGGCGGGGAGGGATCCGGGAAGTCCACGCAAATCAAGGTACTTGCGGAACGTCTGAACACGGCAAGGCTGCGCGCGATCGTCACGCGCGAGCCCGGCGGATCGCCCGGTGCCGAAATCATTCGGCATGTCGTGCTGTCCGGCATGGGCAAGCTGTTGGGCGCCGAAGCCGAGACGCTGTTGTTTGCGGCCGCACGCGACGACCATGTCCGCACGGTGATCGAGCCCGCGCTCAGTCAGGGAATTTGGGTGCTGTGCGACCGGTTTTCGGATTCAACGCGGGCATATCAGGGCAGGCTGGGCAAGGTATCGCCAGCGGTCCTTAACGCGATGGAGCGGGTCACCATCGGCGATCTCAAGCCCGATCTAACCATCGTTCTCGATGTGCCTGCAGAACTCGGAATGAGGCGCGCGAAATACCGCCGCGGCGCCGGTGCGCCTGACAGGTTCGAGGCCGAAGACGTAAGATTTCATCAGGAACTGCGCGAGGCGTACCGACAGATCGCCG
>VAZS01000360.1 GCA_005884855.1 Alphaproteobacteria bacterium
AAGCGAAAGAGCCAAGCTCGGCGAAAACGGCAAAGGCAACCAAGGCTCGCAAGCTAACCAAGCAGGTGGTGTTAACCCAAGCCGGCGAGCCGCAGCTGACGGCCGAGCAGATTGTCACCAACAGCGACGCGAACATCGATCGGATCAAGACCGAGCTCAATTTGACGGGTGAGCAGGAGAAGAACTGGACCTCGTTCAACAGCGCCATGCACTATCTCGGCCATAATGGCGCCGACCGGCTCAACCTGAGAATTGCGCGCGCCAAGCGCGACCCGCCTGACGACATCATCGAGCAGATGCGCAACGAGGCCCAGTTTCTCAACGACCGCGCGGTGGACCAACGTAACGTCGCCGATGCCGCCGAGCCGCTTTTCGCCAGCCTCAACGACAAGCAGAAGGTGATCTTCATTGAGGAAATGGTCCGCTTGAGCCATGAGCGGGGGCTCGACTAGCCCCGCATCCGCGGAAGCGGCCGCCACGAATAGCCGGGCATCCTTACCTGGGGTAGGTGAAGGCTTGGCGCCCGGCTATCCCGCCGCGGCGGCGCGGCCGTTCTTTTCCTCACCCAAAGTTGAGGAAACGCTGACCGCTTCATGCCGGAGTTATGGCGGGCTGATGGCGTTGTCGGGAACTGCACGAGCGAGCGGCCGTGACCAGCCGCTTGCTGAAGCCAGAAATGACCGACGGCAACACCGACGCCGGTGCTTACGCTTTGGGGAAATTCAGCTCCACGCCCACGCCATCAGGATCGTAGAGGAAGATTTGCGTATCTCCATTACGCGGCACAATGCTCTCGCGCAATATCACGTCCTTCGACCATCAGGTGTACCGTGGCAACACCCCCGGAATAGAGCCAGTAGCCCGGAAAATCGAGCGGCGGACGTTCGCCGTTCTCCAGTCCCAGCACATCGCAATAGAAATCCTTGGTGCGCTCCAGATCGGATGGCTCAATCGTGAAATGTTGCAGAGTACCAAGAGGCATTTTCTTCTCCTAAGACCGAAGGTAAGGTCGGTGTCGGGGCCCATGATCCAGGCGCCGCCCGAGCTTCAGGCAGTGACGGCCAATTCGCGGTCGATCTGCTCAATCGACTTACCCCTGGTTTCGATCCCCAGAAAATAATACACCGCTCCGGCCATCAGGAACCAGCAGCCGAGATAAACAAAGGCATGAGGGATCTCCGGCAACGGCACATCCGGCTTGAGGTAATTGCTCGAGCCGACGATCAGCGCCAGGCCTACCGGTCCAATGATCTTGCCGATGCCCCCAAAGCCGTAGGCGGAACCCATGCCCGATGTCCGCAGGTGCGAGGGCCAGACTTCCGCTGCGTAAGGACCGACTATGGCAAAGCCGCCGTCGGCAAAGAAAAAGGCTACTGCGAGCAGCAGCCAAAACGCCGACACGCCCATGAACATGACATCGTAGTTGTAGCCGGCCACGATGGTCATCAGTCCTGCGCCGAAGCCGAGCAGGCCGCCAGCGTTTCGCCGTCCTATCAGTTCCGAGAAATACGAAAACGATAGCCGTCCTATAAAGCCGGACACGGAGAGCAGGATCAGCATCTTCGAGGCCTCCTGCGGGGACACCTTCAATATCAGCACGAACAGCGAGGGCGCCCACAAGGTGATGCCATACACACCTGTCTGTGCCCCGGCATTGCCGAGCCATGAGACGATCAGGCTGCGCGGATACTTGAAAAGGTCTAGCCAGTTGCTGACGCGAACGGGGCCGGCGTCGCTGGCAGTCGGCAATGGCAGTGCGGAGGGGTCCATCTGTAGCGCCCAAGCGAGCGATTTACGTGCCTCCTCATAGCGGCCTTGCCGGCACAGCCAACGCGGCGACTGCAGGTCACCAAGCCGCCAACCCAGCCGCGCTTGGAGGACGGCATGAATTCCTGCACCAGCGGAAGATCGACGCAGTATAGCCCACCGACCCCAAGTCCAACGAAGAAGCGCATGACTGAGAGATAGATCCAGCCATTGTCTGGCGTGAAATATAAAAGGCCAGTGGCGAGCGAGAAGTTCAACACCGTGCCGATAAAGACTTTGCGGCGGCCAATGCGATCAGCAAGCCAGCCCCAGGCATAGGCGCCCATGATGGCGCCAATCCCGGAGCTCATCAATACCGTGGCCGACTGGCCGAACGTGAGCTTCCAGGGTCCGATCAGGAAGGCGAGCACGAATCCGATCAGGAAGTAATCGAAGAATTCCAGCGCGTCGCCGATGATGGCAGCGGAAAGGATCTTGATCTGGTTGCCGGTCAGACTCGCGCGTTGATCGAGCATCTCGAACATGGCGTTTTCCCCTTGGCGCCTGTTCGTTATCACTGGGCGTCGCGCCTACAGCCCGCCGATGCCGTGAATGCTACGCTGTCGCATTCACCGACGGAAGAGTGTCGATATGAAATCCCGGCTGAAGCAGATACCGGTCCACTGCAGATTGCGGAAACTGACACCCTGGTGACGCCTGAGCGGCGCCCCGGGCCGAATGAGCAGGAGGAGGGGCGGGTTCTAATTTCTTTAAGGTTTGCGGGTAGGCTTCGGCTGCGAGAGGTCATTCAAGGCATAAAGCGAATGGACGAGAAACGAAAGCATCCGCGGACCGAAATCAATGAACCCGCCTACGTCTCGTCAGGAGGTTCGGTCATGAGCTGCACCGTGTGCAATATGTCTGCCGAGGGCGCGGCTATCGATGTTGAGAACCCGGCCTTCGTACCCCCGCGCTTTCGCCTGGTGATGGCGAATGACTCCTCGGTCCGCGAATGCAGCGTCGTTTGGATCCAGCAAAACCGCATCGGCGTGAGTTTTGCCGGACGGCCATATTCTCGGGATGGGCAATGAGGGCTAGCGCCTCAACCGAAATCTAGTCTTCTTAATCCAAACAGATGGGCTTTTCGCGTCCCCCGCGTCATGGGGCCCGATAGTGTCGAGCCGTCAGAGTGCGAGGGCACTCAGGTCCCGGCCGGCCGCCATCAAGCAGAACGACAAAACCAATCCAACACAGCAGAATAAAGCGATGTTCTTAGACGAGCGATCGTCGATTCTCGGTGAAACCGAGTGGCGCGAAGCGACAGCACTGGTGGTCATGGCATCCCCCGGTCCCATGTTATGGCCCCCGAATCCGGCAGCCTTGGGGATTGTAGGCTCAAAATGTTTAAGGGTCGTTGTGGCGGATATTCAACTAAACGGAAAGCAGTGTGCCACCCCCGTTCAGATCGGAATTTGCGATCGCAGATCAGGGTCGTGATGTGCCGAGCACAGTTGCGATGGTCGCGGCCGTCATGGCGACGCGATCGGAAGCGCGCTCGGCTTGCAGCCGATCTCTGGCGCGCTCTTGGATCAGGAGATCGATAAAAGCTAGCCGCTTTTGTTCATCGACGGCTTCGGCCAGCAATTGACGATAGCGGTGGTGGTCAAATCCGGCGACCTGTTTACGCATCTCGCAGCCCCCCGCGGAACGTCAGGAGTAAACTGTTTATTAACCTGCCAACGACTGCAATAGCCTGGCTCCGACTGTGCACAAGTGAGATTCCCGGCACGCCGGTGCCAACAGAAGGCAGAATGATCGGGCGCCGCTGATTTGCAAATAGCCGAGCGATCGCACTCTGGGGTAGGTAAAAGGCGGCGCCCGGCTATTCGGCCGCGCGGCGGTGCGGCCTTTCCATAAGAGCATCAATGGTTTAAAAAATCGTCTTCGCCTGGTTTAGAGGCCCCGACTATCCAGGGGAGGTCGTTAACATGGCGCCCTTTACAAGGCTCGTGCTCTGGGGGCACCGCAGTGGCTCAACCAAGGTTTCGTCACATCGCACGGCCGCCGGTTGCGAGCGATTGGTGCATCGTCGGCCATGATGTAGCGATTACAGAATGTGGTGGACGGCCGGTTTTTTCGCCGATGCCCGGCATAGTTCACGAAAACCTGTGTTATACGGCGTGCTGTACCCATCCGAGCTAGAGGACCTAAAAATGGCTGTCCAAATGACGAAGTCGCAGCTGATAGAGAAAATCGCTGCCGAGAGCGAATTGGCGAAGCGGGACGTGAAGGGCGTTTTGGAGACGCTCGCGAACGTCGGTTACAAGGAACTCAAGAAGTCCGGCGTGTTTCTTGTTCCTGGATTGGCAAAGTTCGTCGTCGTCAAGAAGCCCGCGACCAAAGCACGCCAAGGCACAAACCCGTTCAACGGCGAGCCTATGATGTTCAAGGCCAAGCCGGCACGCAAGATTGTAAGGGCCCGTCCTGTAAAGGCCGCCAAAGACGCGGTGTAAGCGGGAGAACGGCGCTTCGGGAGGCATGGTGCAGCTAAGTGCTGCAATGTCCGCAATGCCGCCCTAAGCTGCGCTCGCCCGGCTGGAGGCGGACATGGCAAGGAAAGGCTAGCCATGACAAGCACGCTTTATCACGAAGGCAATCGCATATTTCAGGACGAATTTGGCAGCCGGCGTCTCTCCGATCGCCTGGAAGAACTGTCCCGGTCTCAGTTTACTGATGAAGACAAGAACTTCATCGAGAACTGCATCTACTTCTTCATCGCAACTGCAGATGCTTCTGGACGCCCGGACTGCTCTTTCAAAGGTGGAGCGTCCGGGTTTGTCCGAGTGACGGGACCGTCAGAATTAGCGTTTCCGGACTACGACGGAAATGGCATGTTCAAGAGTCTGGGCAACCTGGTCGTCAATCCGCATGTGGGGATGTTGTTTATTGCAATGCACGGGACACCGAGGCGATTACGTATCAATGGCAAGGCCCGAATTGATCGTGATGATACCTTGCTCACCGAGACGGTCGGCGCGCAATTGATCGTTCGCGTCAAAGCCGACGTCATCTTTCCAAATTGCCCGCGCTACATTCCTTCCATGACACTCAATGAAGCCTCGATTTATGTCCCGCATGCGGGCGTCCCTCCCGTCGAGCCGGCATGGAAGGGCTTTGATTGTTTCAACGATGTCGTGCCGCCGCGCAGGAAACCGCGAAGCGATTAGATGCGCGGCATGTGGGAATCGGTTGCCGTTGAATAGCGGTAGCCTGCCCGTCGCAGACAGATGCTCAGACCGGCGCCTTTTGAGGGCCGCACTTTGCGTACTGTGTGAGGCTCGTTCCATCCCAAATCTCTATCGTGAAGGGGTCGACTACCCTGAGGAAATAACTTGTTTTTCTTCTGAACCCAGGTAGCCGACCACTCTTGGCCGGCAACTCCGTAATCCGAAAACCGCCATCGGTCTTCTTTATTGATCTCAGTCTTTCTTCGATTTGGACGTCGCCTTTGACGTCGTAGCGCTTGTCCTTCATGAAAATAATCAACTCGGCGACGGCTTCCTGTGTAACTGCATCAACCCCAAACGTCTTTAAGGCCATACAGGCTTCAGCCCTGTCGGACGGATACCTCGCATCAATAGCCGAAAAGACCCCATTGACCGGATAGACTTGCGCGGTTGCTGGGACCGAAAACAAAACCAATGCAATTAAAAGCATGCGTGGGCCGATTGCTCCAAATCGGGAGTGGGTCGAGCTTTCATGATTGAACGGGTTCGACATGCGGTTCACCCTCGAACGCTCGAATAGCTTAAAAACAGCTCCTGCAGAAGGCTGCGCGTTCGACGTTTCAGCCGACGGAACTTCAAAGCCTCGTTCCTTAAGTGCAGGTACACTAGCTGAAGCTCTTGCTGATCAGCAAAATCATCGCACGCGACTTGGCGCGTACGCGGGTACTCAGATCGCAACCCCATGATTGACATAATCGGTCAGGCTTCTTGACCTGCCGTTCAATTCCGAAACGTTCGTTTAAAATTTGCAGCATGTCCGTAATCCAGTCTGCACTGTTTCTCGATACAATCCCATGGTCAGGGATAGCCCCCATGCACGATGATCAGCTCGAAGACCATGGTTTGCCGCTTGTTCAGCTCAAAGAACAGCGTCGGGATTTGGTAGTGGCATTTAGAGGGCTGACCAGCCCCCCTTCAAATCAGCAGATCGCAGAGATCGCCGCGATTCAGCAGACCATCGCTGCTGTTGAAGCTGTCATCGTAGATTTGGACGCCGAGCTCGAGACAGTTCTCAAAGAACGAAAGAGGCGCGGCTGGCGCTTGATCGACGGGCACGCGGACGGGCGGTGAATTGGGCAACATAATGTTCGAAACACTTGAACAGGCAACGCAGGCACAGAGGGAATTAACGGCAGCCTTCGAGGCTATCGGCATGAATTTCAGTAAGCTGAATCCAATCGTACATAACGCTCTCCTCAAAGAGGCCTTGGCAACGAGTGCAGGTTCAGCCATGGCCAATTTCAACGAAGTACTCAGCACCCTCCAGGAATCGACCGCAAGCGAAGAAGGGAAATTGGGAGTCCTTCGAGAGTTTTATGCCTACAGGGCAAGGCAGTTTTCGGATTGGGCTTAAGCTAGCATCGGCCTGCTGCTTCCTCTTCAGAACCCAATGCTCCCGAATTGGCTGGATCTGAACTGAGGCTCCCCCTCAATTCGCCACTCGCCCCTCGTTCAGCAGCCAATCGTGTACAATTGCCCACTTGTCTCGACCCCTTGGTTGAAAATTCAGAAGTGGCGATTGCGCATCTTCCAGTTCGAGAAAGAACTTAAACGAGTCGCGGGCGCTGGCGTGTCCGGACTCGATCGGCTGCGTTTGCACCCACTGGTCCCATTGCTCGATAATCAGAGGCTTCAATTCTTGCTGTTTCATTTGGCAAGTGCTCGGTTCATTGGTTAAATGAACAACGTTCGAGCAAATGATTAGGAAATCCTTTTTCTGGTCGAGCAAAGATGGCCACAAATGACTACATTTAGAAGCATCAAAAAAAGATTTCCAGCGCGGCTGGTCGTGCGCTTGCGAGAAGAATTTTGCGCAATGCGCCGTTCGTCACGCCATCACTCTCGAAAATGACTCGCTTCGGACATCGGCGCCTTTTGCCTTTTCACCTTGCGAGCCTCTTCATCAGGCCGGCTTTCATCGATATGATGGCTGCTTGGTGAGGGGTCGTATGAAACGTCGGCAATTCATCGCTCTCCTGGGAAGCGCGGCCGCCTGGCCGCTCGCCTGCGATGCGCAGCAAGCGCCGATGCCAGTGATCGGTTTCCTCAGCAGCAGGTCTCCAGGTGAGTCTGTGGCGGTCGCCGCTGCATTCCGGCAGGGCCTGAGCGAAATGGGCTATATTGTCGGGCAAAACGTGGCCATCGATTATCGTTGGGCAGAGGGTCAGTACGACCGCTTGCCGGCACTCGCAACCGAACTGATTGGGCTGCGGGTAGCCGCAATCCTCGCGGCCGGTGGAGGTCCTTCGGCGCTCGCGGCTAAGGCCGCTACCTCGACGATTCCGATTGTCTTCTCGGCCGCGAGCGACCCGGTAGGTCTTGGTTTGGTCGCAAGCCTCAACCGGCCCGGTGGAAATCTTACCGGTATGAGCACGCTCACCACCCCTCTTGTGGCAAAGGGTGTCGAACTCCTGAGGGAATTGCTGCCTATGGCGACCGTGATGGCCTATCTCGCGAACCCATCGAATCCGAGTGGCGGCGACGAGACGAAGGCCGCACTGGCGGCGGCGCAAAATCTCGGAATTGCACTCCACGTGTTAAACGCCAGCAACCAAGACGAACTCGTCACGGCTTTTAAGACGTTGACCACGCTACACGCCAAGGGGCTTGTTGTCGCCGGCGATCCCTTCTTCGATAGCCGGCGGCAGAAGATAGTTGAGCTTGCCGCAACGCATGCCGTTCCGACAAGCTACGCTTGGCGCGAAAACGTTGTTGCTGGTGGTCTCATGAGCTACGGCACGAACCTCGCAGACTCCTACCGCCAAGCGGGCGTTTTAGCTGGTCGAGTGCTCAAGGGTGAAAAACCTGCGGACTTGCCCGTGATGCTACCGACAAAATTTGAGCTAACGATCAATCTCAAGACCGCTAAAACACTTGGCCTGATGGTGCCACCAACCCTGCTCGCCCGCGCCGACGAAGTGATCGAATAATTGAAATTGGCGGAAGGGGTGTCAACCGAAGGGCATTGTATTTGCTAGATTTCTAACAGTCTTTGGGCTTCGCCCCACGTCCTACCCCACTTTTCCGCGCAGCTACTTCCCCGGATTGATGACCAACTGCCGTAGCCAAGCGGTATCTTCGACCTTCCCGGACGGAGGATGCGGCGAAACTCGCCAGCGCATGTGGGAGGCATTGGGCTCCGCTGCGAATTTCGTTGCTACTGCATTGCGCCAGCGGCGGATCACGAGCGCCGCGATGCCGGGTTTCCTCGGCACAAAAGCTGGAAGCGGTGAGATGCGTTCAGGGATAGGCGCATGACGTCGCCAACCACGGCCGCGAGACCTTGCAGCGCAAACCGTCTTCCATCGCGGGAAACACGTCGCGGTCTTTCCAGGTCTCGCAGTAAATGACGCGCGCGGGGTCCAGGCCGACACGCGCGAGCGGTCTCTTAGGCGCCACCATACGGGACGGCGGACACTGGAAAAGGTATCAAGTCGCAAGAAATCAATCAGATATTCAACCCGCTGTTTACGACGAAACCTGACGGTATGGGGATGGGCCTGTCTATCTGCCGTTCGATTGTTGATCCCATGATGGAGACTTGCTGGTTTTCCCAAACTCCCCTCAGGGCGCTGTGTTTCAAATGGTCCTGCACGCCAATACGACAACATAGCCTGCACCAGACTAACGCACGCCATAGCCCTTGATTTGGCACTTGTTCGCGTAATGAGCTCTTGGCGCAGGGCAGGCCCCACGTCCGCTGCCTAAGGCCGTTGTCGGTTCTTGCGCTGACTCTCACGAAAGGACTGCAGCTATGCCTCGTTTAAAGCCTGGGAGATGTCTGCGATCAGATCGGAGGGATTTTCAATGCCGATCGACAGGCGGATCGTGGAATCCAGAACGCCTATTTTTTGGCGGATGTCAGCCGGAACGCCGGAGTGGGTCATGCTTGCGGGCAGGCTGGCAAGCGACTCGGTGCCGCCGAGGCTCACCGCTAGCTTGAAGATTTGCAGCGCGTTCAAGAATTTGAATGCGGCGGCTTGGCCGCCGACAATGTCGAATGAGAAGGTGGAGCCCGCACCGATGCATTGCCTCGCGAAAAGACGGCCGGCGGGCGAGGCCTCTTCGTGGTGCGCAAGATAATGGACCTTCGCGACTTTGGCGTGACCGCGCAGGTAATCCGCCACGAGCCGCGCGTTTCTGTCAGCTTTTTCCATGCGGATGCTCAGTGTTTCGAGCGACCGGCTGATCATCCAGCAGGAATGCGGATCCAGTTGGGTGCCGATGGCGCCTCGCAACGCTTTGACGTCTTTCATGAGGGCTTTTGACCCGAGCGCAGCTCCCCCGATCAGGTCGGAATGACCGCCGACATATTTAGTCAGCGAGTACAATGAAAGATCCGCGCCGTGTTCGATCGGCAGCTGAAACACCGGGCCGAGCAACGTATTGTCGCACGCGACGATCGGCGTGTGCCCCTGGGCCTGGCCGATCACCTCAGCGACGCGGCGGACCATCGCAATATCGACTAGGCCGTTGGTAGGGTTTGCTGGGGTTTCGATGAAAATCATCGCAACCCGACCTTTGCGCATGGCGTCCTCCGCCGCCAGCCTGACTGCGGCTTCGTCGATGCCGTCGGCAAAACCCACGGCGCCGATCGAGAGGCCTGCAAGCGTCCTCGCAAACAGAGTTTCCGTCCCGCCATAGAGCGGTTGAGAGTGCAGAATGAGGTCGCCAGGGCGAGCGAACGCGAGGATGGTGGTCGCAATCGCCGCCATGCCCGACGAGAACAGCGCGCAGTTCTCGGTGCGCTCATAGACAGACAGCCTGTCCTCCACGATCTCGCTGTTGGGGTGATTGAACCGTGAATAAACCAGCCCCGCGCCCATCCCCTCGGGAGGCTCGCGCCGACCCGAGACGAAATCGAAGAAGTCCTGTCCGTCTTCGGCGGTCCTGAAGACGAAGGTCGAGGTCAGGAAGACCGGTGGTTTGACGGCTCCTTCCGACAGTTGCGGATCGTAGCCGTAGTTCAGCATCAGCGTTTCGGGATGCAGCATGTGGTTGCCGATGTGGGTCTTCGACGGAAACGGTTTCACCATGGGCCTGTCTCGCTGTCTGGATTCGGAACGTCGCCCTGCGTTGGGGTTTCTGCAATGGCGAGGCGGTTAGCAAGCTGTGGATGCGATGGCATCCAAAGGCTCTAGTCAACGTTGCCAGGATCAGCGTAGCAAATCCGGGACTGATTTCACCACGCCCAAGGTGGATTTCGCAGCCCTCATCCGGGGCTGCTGGCTTCTGTCCTGGGAGATCACATTTCACGTGCTGGCTGCCAGGGTTGGGGAAGCGCTGGCTCGCTCCTGGCACATTTTGACGTAACCGGGTGAGCCGACGATGTCCGTTTCATTGGGGTAATGCGGACCTTGCGACTGCGCGAACCTACTTCCGAATGACCCATACTTCGGCTGGGCCGGCAAACGCAGCGGCCTAGGGGCGCTCTGGCGCAATCTCGATTTTCCAGGGGCGATCGTCGGCTATTGGCTAAGGCAGCGCAGGACGCGACGCTCGATGAGGCATCACCATCGGGTCTTTCGTTCTAAGGTCGTGGCAAGCATTCTGTTCCAATTCGCGCAAATACAGAATGTTGCGAATCGGTGACATTTATTTGGAATCACATCTAACTCCGGCGAACGCCGCTTCGCGGGCACAACAATTCAGCAATTGCCTGTTTATGACTCACCCGCTGCACTCGTTGTGCATTGTGCAGTGGAGTTTGGCCAGTGTCCAATAGTCAATGTGCCGATGCTGATTCGCGCTCGGTTTGGAATTACGGGGCGTGACACTGAGCTGCGCGATACGCAGGCTGGCGATGACTTGAGGAGCGGATCATGTACAACGATTCTCTGTTCAATGCCTTTGTGCGGTCGTTCGAGTCCCGAAGCGAAATCGACATGCCGATGGCGGAATATCTGGAGTCGTGTCGAGGCGACCCGATGCGATATGCGAATGCCGCCGAGCGCGTGTTAGCTGCCATCGGTGAACCTCAAATGATCGATACGGCCAAGGACTCCCGCCTTGGCCGTATTTTTTTGAATAGGACGATACGAGTCTATCCGGCCTTCGCAGGGTTCCACGGAATGGAAGACACAATCGAACGCATCGTCGGGTTCTTCCGGCACGCAGCTCAGGGACTCGAGGAGCGGAAGCAAATTCTTTATCTGCTTGGCCCGGTCGGCGGCGGAAAATCGTCGCTTGCCGAACGATTGAAGTCTTTGATGGAGATCAATCCCATCTATGTGTTGAAAGCTGGCGACGAGCTCAGTCCCGTGTTCGAAAGTCCACTGAGTCTTTTCGACCCGGAATCGCTAGGACCGATGATCGAGGAAAAGTACGGCATTCCGCGGCGCCGACTCAGCGGACTTATGAGTCCCTGGTGCTTAAAGCGGCTGGAAGCTTTCGGGGGCGATATTTCCCGCTTTCGGGTCGCGAAACTCCAGCCTTCTCGCCTGCGGCAGATCGCAATTGCGAAAACCGAACCCGGCGACGAAAACAACCAGGACATCTCCTCGCTCGTTGGCAAAGTCGACATCCGGAAGCTAGAGGCCTTCGCCCAAAATGATCCTGACGCGTACAGCTATTCGGGCGGCTTAAATCGTGCCAATCAGGGCGTCCTGGAATTCGTGGAGATGTTCAAGGCGCCGATCAAAATGCTACACCCGCTGCTGACCGCCACTCAGGAAGGCAACTACATCGGCACCGAGAATATCGGAGCGATTCCATTTACCGGCGTCATTCTAGCGCATTCGAACGAATCGGAATGGCAAAGCTTCAAGACAAACAAGAATAATGAAGCCTTCATCGATCGAATTTGCGTTATCAAGGTTCCCTACTGCTTGCGGGTGACTGAGGAGCAGAAGATCTATGACAAGCTTATACAGGGATCCGAGCTCGCATCGGCGCCGTGTGCGCCATCAACACTTGAGACGCTCGCCCGGTTCTCGGTGATGTCGCGCTTGCGCAAGCACGAGAACTCGACGGTGTTTGCAAAAATGCGGGTCTATGATGGCGAAAGCCTAAAGGAGTCTGATCCAAAGGCACGAAGCGTTCAGGAATACAAGGATGCTGCCGGAGTGGACGAAGGCATGGACGGTGTCTCGACGCGCTTCGCATTCAAGGTTCTCGCCGCTACGTTCAATCATGACACTGCGGAACTTGGCGCAGATCCCGTCCATCTGATTTATGCGCTTGAGCAGGCGATCCGCCGTGAGCAGCTTACCGATGAGGTCGAGAAGCGTTACCTCGAGTTCATCAAAGCCGAGCTAGTACCACGCTATGCAGAATTCATCGGCAATGAGATCCAAAAAGCCTATCTCGAGTCCTATTCGGATTACGGTCAAAACCTGTTCGACCGGTATGTCCGCTATGCCGATGCGTGGATCGAAGACCAGGATTTCAAAGATCCAGACACGGGTCAGCTGCTGGATCGGGAACTTCTCAACCAGGAGCTGACCAAAATCGAGAAACCGGCTGGGATTGCCAATCCCAAGGACTTTCGCAATGAGGTTGTGAAATTCTGCCTGCGATCACGAGCGCAGCACGGCGGAAACAATCCGACTTGGACTAGTTACGAGAAGATAAAAGAGGTGATCGAGAAGCGCATTTTCTCGCAGGTAGAAGACCTCTTACCCGTCATTTCGTTCGGATCAAAGAAAGACGGCGATACCGAGAAGAAGCACGGTGAGTTTGTCGAGCGGATGGTCGGGCGTGGCTATACCGAACGTCAAGTTCGGCGGCTGGTTGAATGGTATATGCGTGTCAAACAGGCCGGCTAAACGGGTGCGAAGATGGCCATGCACATCGTCGATCGGCGCCTGAATTCGGGCGGCAAAAGTCTTGAGAACCGCCAGCGTTTTTTGCGTCGCGCCAAGGCGCTGATCCAGGGCGCGGTCAACAAATCGTCGCAGGATCGCGACATCAAGGACGTGTTGGAAGGTGGCGAGATCAGCATCCCGCTGGATGGAATGAACGAGCCGCGCTTCCGACGTGAAGGCGGCACGCGCGACATGGTGCTTCCCGGAAATAAGAAATTCGTTGAAGGTGACATGCTTCCTCGTTCGGGTGAAGTTCGAGGGAAAGCGTCCGGGGCAGGTGAAGGCGATGGCGAAGATGCGTTCCGATTCATTCTGAGCCGCAACGAATTTGTTGACCTGTTTTTTGACGATCTCGAATTACCTGATCTTGCCAAGCGAAAACCCGCGGAAGTGGATAATGAGGGGTTTCGCCGGGCCGGCTACGCGACCTCCGGGTCTCCCTCGAACATTGCGGTGAGCCGCACCGTGACGCTGTCGCTCGCGCGGCGGGTTGCTTTGCGACGACCCCGGTCGGAAACGATCGCGAAGCTTGAGGCGGACATCATGAACTGCGATGAGGCAGAGCGCACCAAATTAATGGCCGAGGCTGAGGCCTTGAAAGAGAAAATACGCAGAATTCCCTTTATCGATCCGGTTGACATTCGATACCGTCGTTTCGAACCAACACGTAAGCCGGTCGCACAGGCTGTCATGTTTTGCCTTATGGACGTGTCAGGCTCGATGTCCGAGCATATGAAGGATCTGGCAAAGCGCTTTTACATGTTGCTCTATATTTTTCTAAAGCGCCGCTATCGGCACGTCGAGATCGTTTTCATCCGTCATACCGATCGAGCGGAGGAGGTGGACGAAGAGACATTCTTTCGCGGACCGGCGTCCGGCGGCACTCTGGTGTCGGCTGCGCTATCGGCGATGCACGAGATCGTCAGATCGCGGTTTCGTCCAGCGGATTGGAACATTTATGCCGCCCAGGCATCCGACGGCGACAACTCCAATTCAGATGCAGATGTCGTGAGCCGACTTCTTACAGAGATGATCCTGCCCGTCAGCCAGTTCTTTGCCTATCTGGAGGTTGGCGAGGCTTCGAGCAATGGGTTCGATATGTCAGAGTCAACGCTGTGGTCGCTGTACCGTCGCTTGTGCAGTGATGGAGCACCGCTGTCGATGCGCAAGGTTTCCGAGCGCAACGAAATTTTTCCGGTGTTTCACGATCTTTTCCGGCGCCGCGGGAGCCTGCAGAAAGCCGTCCCATGACTGTGCTAACCGAACGCCTGTTTGAGGGTGCGGACTGGGACTTCCAGACTTTGCAACGTATCCACGACGCGTGTGAAGACATTGCTGTAACTGAATTGGGGCTCAACATCTATCCCAATCAAATCGAGGTCATTACAGCGGAGCAGATGCTGGATGCGTATTGCTCCGCTGGGATGCCGCTGTTCTACAAGCACTGGTCATTTGGCAAGCAATTCGCACATCAGGAAGCGTTCTACCGAAAGGGTCTAATGGGCCTCGCCTACGAGATCGTGATCAACAGTTCGCCGTGCATTTCCTATTTGATGGAGGAAAATACGGCGACCATGCAAAGTTTGGTGATTGCTCACGCGGCGTTCGGCCACAATCATTTCTTCAAAAACAACTATCTGTTCAAGCAGTGGACAGACGCCGAAGGAATTCTCGATTATCTAGAGTTCGGTAAGAGCTATGTCACCCAATGCGAGGAGCGTCACGGCCGAGAAGCGGTCGAGCAGACGTTGGACGCCGCTCACGCTTTGATGTCGCATGGGATCGATCGTTATCCCGGCAAGAAGAAGCTGGATTTGCGTGCTGAAGAAAGACGCGCCGGAGAGCGCCGTTTGCACGAGGAGCACGCGTTCAATGATCTCTGGCGTACCGTTCCGACGGGCCCGGCCAAAAGTCCAGAGTCGCTTAACATCGAAAGGCGGCGCAAGTTGCTGGGGCTGCCGCAGGAAAATTTGTTGTATTTCCTGGAAAAGTCGGCGCCGCGCCTGCAGTCCTGGCAGCGCGAGCTGCTCAGGATCGTGCGTCACGTTGCGCAGTATTTTTATCCTCAGGGTCAAACCAAGGTCATGAATGAGGGCACCGCGACCTACGTTCATTATCGCATCTTGACCCGGTTGCACGAACAGGGCCGAATTTCTGATGGCAATTTCCTTGAGTTCCTACGATCTCATACCAATGTCGTGTTTCAGCCTGAATTCGACGACCCGCGCTTTTCAGGTATTAACCCTTATACGCTCGGCTTTGCTATGATGCAGGATATCGAACGCATTGTCTCAAACCCGGCTGACGAGGATCGCGAATGGTTTCCCGACATCGCCGGCACCGGTGAGGTGATGGCCACGCTGCGCGATGTCTGGGCCAACTACCGAGACGAGAGCTTTATTAGCCAATTTCTGAGCCCACGACTTATGCGCCAGATGCGAATGTTCCATCTGCATGACAATCCTGACGAAAGCGCTGGCATTAGGGTCGATGCGATACATGATGAGCGCGGTTATCGTGCTGTTCGTCGTGAATTGGCGCGACAGTATGACCTCGGGGTTGTTGAGTCTAACATCGAAGTGGTTGATGTTGATCTTGCCGGTAATCGGCGCTTGATGTTGCGCCATGCCGTTGTAAAAGGAGCCCTTCTCGCGGAGGCCGACGCCAAGCAGGTCCTTCATCACCTTGCCGATCTGTGGAGCTACGATGTCTCGCTAGTCGAAGTGGATGCTAAC
>VAZS01000295.1 GCA_005884855.1 Alphaproteobacteria bacterium
GCGCGTTCGGCGGCTTCTATGTCGACCTGCCGCCGCCGATAATACGCATCCCCTACAACAGGTACATCGTCGAGGCCGAAGAGGCGCCGCCTGAACTGATCTACGAAACCATGCTGGCGCCGCCGGTGGATCGGATCGAGCGGCGTTATTCGCTCGATGAAATCCGCTACAGTCCCTCGGTGCGGCAGCTGATGCCAAGCATCGATCTCAACAGCATCAACTTCGAAACCGGGTCCTGGGAGATTCCACCCGATCAGGCTGCCAAGCTGCAGGCGATCGCGGACGGGCTGAACCGGGCGATCACGCGCAACCCGCGCGAGGTATTCCTGATCGAGGGCCACACCGACGCGGTCGGAAACGATGTCGACAATCTGTCGCTGTCGGACCGGCGCGCCGAATCCGCTGCGGCATTGCTAACCCAGCAGTTCGGCGTGCCCGCGGAAAACCTGACCTCACAAGGTTACGGCGCGCAGTACCTGAAAGAGCAGACCAGCGGCCCGAGCCGAATCAACCGGCGTGTCACCATTCGCCGCATCACGCCGCTGCTCAACGGCGGAACAGCATCGCTGCCGCCTCCGCCTCCCGGCACCGCACCGCCGCGGTGAGATGATGTCTTTGCTCAGCGTAACGGCCGGGAGCAATCCCGGCCGTTTTTCGATCGTGCATCGTATGTCGGCGAAGCCGCGGCAGACCCGAAGGTGAGGCCACGCTCCCAGTTCAGCTCTTGTCGCTATCCAGTCTGAAGATGTCGGAGCCTTCGCCGAGCGATAGCAAGCCTGCGTCTGCGTACAGATTCAGCTTGGCACGGGTGTCGATGATGTCGAGGTTGCGCATTGTCAACTGGCCGATACGGTCCGCTGGCGTGAACGCCGCATCGCCCACCTTCTCCATGCTCAGCCGCTCCGGCTGATAGGTCAGGTTGGGGCTCTCGGTGCTCAATATCGAGTAGTCGTTGCCGCGGCGCAGCTCGAACATCACCTCACCGGTGACTGCGCGAGCCACCCAACGCTGGGCTGTTTCGCGCAGCATGAGAGCTTGAGAATCGAACCAGCGCCCCTGGTAGAGCAATCGGCCAAGGCGCAGGCCGCTGATCCGGTATTGCTCGACGGTGTCTTCGTTGTGGATGCCGGTGATCAGGCGTTCGTAGGCGATGTGCAGCAGCGCCATTCCGGGAGCTTCGTAAATACCGCGGCTCTTGGCCTCGATGATCCGGTTCTCGATCTGGTCGCTCATTCCAAGCCCATGTCGACCGCCGATGGCGTTGGCCTCGAGGAACAGCGCGACCGGATCGGCGAAGCTCTGGCCATTCAGTGCGACGGGCTGTCCCTCCATGAAACGCACGGCGACCTTTTCGGCCCTGACGCTGCAGTCGTCGCGCCAAAACGGCACGCCCATGATGGGATCGACGATCTTGATGCCACTGTCCAGGCGCTCAAGATCCTTGGCCTCGTGGGTTGCACCAAGGATATTGCTGTCGGTCGAATAAGCCTTTTCGGCGCTCATCTTGTAGTCGAATCCATTGGCGGCGAGGTACGCCGACATCTCCGCGCGGCCGCCCAGTTCGTCGATGAACTCCTGATCGAGCCACGGCTTGTAGATCCGCAAGTTCGGATTGGTCAGCAGGCCGTAGCGATAGAACCGCTCGATGTCGTTGCCTTTGAAGGTGGAGCCATCACCCCAGATGTTAACGCCGTCTTCCTTCATTGCCGCTACCAGCATCGTGCCAGTCACAGCGCGACCAAGCGGTGTGGTGTTGAAGTACGTGGCGCCGCCGGTGGAGATGTGGAAGGCACCAGACTGAATGGCTGCAAAACCTTCGTGGACCAATTGCGTACGGCAATCCACGAGTCGGGCCTTTTCGGAGCCGAAGTCTAGCGCCCGGCGCGGAATCTCGTTGTAGTCAGCCTCGTCGGGCTGGCCGAGATTCGCGGTATAGGCAAAGACGCGGGCGCCCTTTTGTCTCATCCACAGCAGCGCCGCGCTGGTGTCGAGACCGCCCGAGAAAGCGATGCCGATTTTTTCGCCCTTGGGCAGGCTTTTCAAGATCGTACTCATAGAGCTTCCAATCGATCGAAATAGCTGATGTCGTTTGCGGCTTGAGGGCGCGAATATCAAATTTCTCGCCGATGGGCACGCGTTTAATAGCGACGGGCATGATCAAGTCGCTCACGCCGTAGGTGAGGGACCCGTTTCCTTCCCCCGAAGCCGTTGCCGCCGGCAGTACCCCGGCCAGCCCAGCCGCATCAGTGCGGCCTCGATGCCCTGATCGGATAATCGTGTCGACGGCCAGCGGTAGATGAAGGCATAGGCCAGCCAAACCACAATGAACGTCACCAGGCCCGCGGCTGCGACATCGGTGAAAAAGTGCCCGCCGAACGCCATGCGCAGCACGCTGGTCGTCACCCCGAACAAAGTGGCCGCCGCATAAGCCAGCGGCCGCCATGCCGGCGGCGCCAACGCCGCGGGCGCATAGGTCCAGAAAGCGGTGGCGCCTTCGCCGGAGAAGAACGAACAGTTACGGCCGCAGCTTCCGCGCGGATCCCACCACGCCACGAATTGATCCGGGCCGTTGAATTGCGTCACCACCACCGGGCGCGGCCGGCCCCAGTAGCTCTTGAAGGTAAGGTTAGTAAGAACGCCCGCCGAGAGAATAAGCGTGACAAGCAAGAAAACCATGGCCCGCCCTGAGATCAACAGCGGTCGGTCCGGCCGCACCAGTTTTGCCAGCAACGCGAGAATCGCGGGGGCGGCGAGAGCCCAGGCGATCCACATCGCGCCGTCACGCGCGATCGCGGCCAGCGTGTTGAGCTTGAGCGGAAAGCTTTTGCTGGTTGCGTCATAGAACAAGGCCGCAAGCTTCAGATCGAGCTCGGGATGAATACCGAACAGCAATGCAGTAACCAGCGCCAAGCCCAACGCGATGAAAAGTCCGGTCCGGTTCATGGCCGGGGTTTAGCCGAGGCGGTCGGTCATGAAAAGCTTCGCGTTCCTCAAACCGGGGGCGGCGGTGAATGTGAAGGCAAGGGAGGCGGCTGCCTCATCGGGCGCGGCGGTTCGCGCCAAGCCCCGGCATTGCGGCCAGCGATCATCCAATAGACGAGGCCGGCGACGATCCCGGCGCCGGTCATGATTTCGAGATGACGCCGGACGATGCCATCGAAGCGAAATGTCGCGGTGTCGAATGGCACCAGCCCGAGATAACAGGCAAGACCGACCAGCCCGCCGCCGACCGCGTAGCTCAGCGCCCCCCTGACGTAAAACGCTTCGGTGACCGCGACCACGAGCAGCGCCGGGAGCAAGGCAAACCCGCTGATGAAGATGAAGCCGAACCCGAGCACGATGTTCAGCGCGCCCTGATCGACCGGGCCGCTGCCCAGATCGCTGAATTCCGGAAACAGCACCGCGCCGATCACGATCATTCCGGCCACCAGACACGCGGCCAGGAATGCGAACAGGATGATGAATACCCGGCCGATCAATGCCATGGAGTCGCACCCAGTCGCGCCATGGCTAATCCGTCATCGCCATAGCGCGCAGCGCCTGCCGTTCGCGCACCGACAATTTCTCGGTCTCCGATTTCAGCTGACCGCACGCGGCAAGGATATCGCGGCCGCGCGGGGTGCGCACCGGCGAGGAATAGCCGGCGTTGAAAATATATTCGGAGAATTTTTCGATCTGGTCCCAGTCCGAGCATTCGTAACGCGTGCCCGGCCACGGATTGAATGGAATGAGATTGATCTTGGCCGGAATCCCCTTCAACAGCGTCACCAGGAGCTTGGCATCATCGAGCGAATCATTGACGCCCTTCAGCATGACATATTCGAAAGTGATCCGCCGCGCATTGGAAGAACCAGGATAGTCGCGACAGGCCTGCAACAACTCGGCTATCGGATATTTGCGATTCAGCGGCACCAGCTCATCGCGCAACTCGTCACGTACTGCATGCAGCGAGACCGCCAGCATGACGCCGATTTCGTTCCCGGTGCGGATGATGTTTGGGACCACGCCCGAGGTCGATAGCGTGATGCGGCGGCGGGCAATGCCGATCCCCTCATTGTCCGAGACGATCAGCAGCGCATCGCGCACCGCCTCGAAATTGTATAAGGGCTCGCCCATGCCCATCATGACGACGTTGGTGACGAGACGGCCGCCGGAAGGTGTCTCGCGATCGGCCCAGTCGTTGAGCCGATCGCGCGCGACCATGATCTGGCCGACGATTTCGCCGGCGGTGAGATTGCGCACCAGCCGCTGGGTGCCGGTGTGGCAAAATGAGCAATTCAGGGTGCAGCCGACCTGCGA
>VAZS01000296.1 GCA_005884855.1 Alphaproteobacteria bacterium
GGCGGTGCTTTTCAAAGCGCTCATTGGTTTTGTTGTCGCGCATTTCATCCACAACATTCCAGCCAAGGGGCAGCGCAAATGGCGTGGCATGCTGCTGGTTCCATGGGTGATCCCGCCGGCCATGAGCACGCTGGCATGGCTTTGGCTGTTCGATCCATCCTATAGCGCCTTCAACTATACCCTTTCGCTGCTCGGGATCGGCCCAATCCCCTGGACCGGCGACGCTGACTGGGCGCGCTTCTCCGTCATTCTCGTCAACGTTTGGTACGGCGCTCCGTTCTTCATGATCATGTATTTGGCGTCGCTGAAATCGGTTCCCGACCAGCTCTATGAGGCCGCGGCGATCGATGGCGCCAATTGGTGGCAACGCATCTGGTACGTGACGCTGCCGATGATGCGCAACATCATCGCGATCACGACGCTGTTCTCGTTGATCGTTACTTTCGCGAACTTCGATATCGTGCGAATCCTGACCACCGGCGGTCCGCTCGACCACACTCACATCTTTGCAACCTATGCCTTCAGAATCGGCATCGAGGGCAGTGACATTCCACTTGGCGCCAGCATCTCGCTGTTCATGGTGCCGATCCTGGCGATCGCGGCGGTGTTTATCCTGCGCGATATCAACAAACGTGGGAACGAAGCCTGATGGCAAGCACAGCCGTGATCGACAAGGCCGCGCCGACGCGAGCGGTCAAATATGGCAGCATGAGCCGCGACCGCAAATGGGCGTTGCGGTGGTCGTATTTCTTTCTCGGGGTATTCGCGATCTTTTCGCTGGTGCCGCCGCTCTATATGTTCATCACCTCGCTCAAAGGCAGCGCTGAAATTTCGGCTGCCACCAATCCTTGGTGGGTGTTTCACCCGACCTCGGCGAATTACGTTGGGTTGCTGACATCGAACCAGTTCCTGAGGTTTTTCTGGAATTCGGCAATGGTTTCCATCTTCGTGGTGACCATTACGATGTTGATCAGCGTACCTGCGGCATTCGCGCTCGCTCGCATGCGGTTCTGGGGCTCCGCGACGCTCGCCACCGGAGTGTTCCTGACTTACCTGGTCCCAGACACGTTGCTGTTCCTGCCGCTGTTCAAGATGTTTGCGGCCTTCGGAGATTGGACCGGGATTCAACTGATCAACAGATGGTATGTGCTGTTGATCGTCTACCCGACGCTCACCGTGCCGTTCTGCACCTGGATCATGATCGGCTACTTTGCCTCGATCCCGAAAGAACTCGACGAGGCAGCCATTATCGATGGCGCCTCATGGTTTCAGACGTTGACGAGAATATTCATTCCGGTCGCCATGCCCGGCCTGATCGCCGCTACCATCTTCGCCTTCACGGTGTCGTGGGCGCAGTTTCTGTATCCGCTGGTGTTTACGACTTCGACCGATCAGCTGGTGCTGCCGGTGGGCATTATCACCACCCTGATCAAGGGCGACGTCTTCAACTGGGGACAGATCATGACTGGCGCCCTGCTCGGTGCCGCTCCGCCCCTGATCATCTACGCTTTCCTGATGGACTACTACATCGCAGGCCTGACCGCCGGCGCGACAAAGGGTTGATTCATGGCTGACGTTACCTTGCGCAAGGTTATCAAGCGTTATGACGACGTCGAGGCCGTGCGCGGCATCGATCTGGACATTGCCGACAAGGAGTTCGTGGTGCTGGTAGGTCCGTCCGGCTGTGGAAAATCGACGACGCTGCGGATGATCGCGGGCCTGGAGGACATTACCGATGGCGACATCATGATCGGGGGCGATGTGGTGAACGACGTCCCGCCAAAGGATCGCGACATCGCGATGGTATTCCAGAACTACGCGCTCTATCCGCACATGACGGTGGCGGAAAACATGTCATTCGGTTTGCGGCTGAAACACTATCCCAAAGCCGAGATCAAGAGCCGGGTAACTGAGGCTGCCCGCATGCTCGACATCACCGATTTGATCGACCGCAAGCCGAAGCAACTTTCCGGCGGCCAGCGCCAGCGCGTTGCGATGGGGCGTGCGATCGTCCGCAACCCCAAAGTGTTTCTGTTCGACGAACCGTTGTCCAACCTGGATGCCAAGCTTCGGGTGCAGATGCGGATCGAAATCAAGAAAGTCCACCAGAAGGTCCGTACCACCACAGTCTACGTTACCCATGACCAGGTCGAGGCGATGACGCTTGCCGATAGGGTCGTGGTGATGAATCGTGGTTGCATCGAGCAGATTGGTACGCCAAACGATCTCTACCACAATCCAGCCACCCGCTTTGTCGCAGGTTTCATTGGATCGCCCGCGATGAACTTTGTGCCCTGCCGACTGGAGGAAGTCGGAGGCAAGCCGTTAATCCGGTTGACCGATCGTATTGCCTTTCCGTTGCCGCCAGCTCGCGCCGCGCGTTACCAAAATGTCTCTCGGAATGAGAAGTTGCTGCTGGGCATCCGTCCGGAGCACATCACGGAAGCCAAAGCGCATCCGGAGCCGGGCATCGAAACCTTCGATGCGGTACTCGACGTCACCGAGCCGATGGGAATGGAGACGCTGATCTACTTCATTGTGCAAGGCGAGGAAATTTGCGGCAAGGTCAATCCCAACGCCGGCGCGCGCGATGGCGCACCGCTTCGATTGGCAGTGGACCTCAACAATATGCACCTGCTAAACGAGGCAACTGGCGTCGTCCTTTGATGGCCGCAAAAGAATAAAAGCCAAGGGGTTGGCAGGGGCTGGCATGGCAACCAATAAGAAGAAAATTTTCATCGCTGAATCGATGTCGCAGCCAGGACGGGCACTGCTGCGGGAGCGGGACGACATCGAAATCGTTGAATTTCCCAATATGATTTCGGCCCACGATTTTCAGACTATGCTGAAGCAACAGGCGCCGGTTCATGGCGTGGCGCTCGGCGCTGCCCGATTCGGCGAGCCTGAGCTTCAGGCTTCAAAGGAAATCAAGGTGGTGACCCGGATGGGCGTTGGCTACGACTCGGTCGATATCCCGGCTTTAAGTCGCCGCAAGATCCCGCTGATGGTGGCGGGCACGGCCAATTCGCCCTCGGTGGCGGAGCAAGCGTTGTTTATGATGCTTACACTGGCCAAGCGCGCCGTTGAAATGCATTCAATCGTCAAGAACGACAAGTGGAGCCACCGGTTGGGCATGCTGCCATATGATCTCTTCGGCAAGAACGTGCTGATCATAGGTTTCGGCCGCATCGGCACGCGAACCGCCAAACGCTGTCTCGCCATGGAGATGAATGTTCTGGTCTATGATCCGTACAAGTCTGCAGCCGAGATCAAGGCAGCAGGCTGCGAGGCCGTCAGCGATCTGGAGCCCGCGCTATCGCGCGCCGATTTCGTCAGCATCCACTGTCCAAAAACCGCGGAGACGGTCGGGATGTTCAATGCGGCCCGATTGAAGCGCATGAAACCCACCGCCTATCTGATCAACACCGCGCGCGGTGGAATCGTCGACGAGGCGGCGCTGCATGAGGCACTGGTCTCCGGCAAGCTCGCAGGCGCCGGCCTCGATGTTTTCGAGCACGAGCCCCCTCCTTCGGGCCATTCGCTGTTCGATCTTCCCAACGTGATCATGGCCCCCCACGTCGCCGGCGTTACCCGTGAAGCGGTCGACCGCATGAGCGAGCAGACGGCGCGTAACATCTTAAGCGCGCTTGATGGCGAACCGATCCGCCAAAACGTCATCAATCAGGACGTGCTCGGCTGATCGGGTCAAGCTTCGCCGATGAAGTGGTCGGCTTTATGGTTTTGTCTCAGTGGGTGGCACCATGGCCTTCAGCGAATACGGCAGCTACGACGGAATGGGTCTGGCCGAACTCGTCCGGAAAAAACAGGTGAGCGCCAGGGAATTGCTGGATGAGGCGATCGCCCGAACCGCCAAGGTCGATCCGCAAATCAATGCGGTGGTCGTAAAACATTACGATGATGCGGAGCGCCAAATTGAAAAGGGCCTTCGCGATGGCCCGTTCACAGGCGTGCCCTTTCTTTTGAAGGACCTGGAGAATCTCGAGGGCACGCGCACCACCTCGGGCGCCAGTCTCTATAACGATAACGTTCCCGATCACACCGGCACTCTCGCCCGGCGATTTCTGAAAGCCGGTGTAACCGTCTTCGGGAAAAGCTCCACGCCGGAATTCGGATTGATGCCGACGACGGAGTCCCGCCTGTTCGGTCCGACGCGCAATCCGTGGAATCTTGCGCACTCGTCGGGCGGTTCGTCCGGCGGTGCGGCAGCGGCAGTTGCGGCGCGCATTCTTCCAGTCGCGCATGCCAGCGACGGCGGCGGCTCGATACGCATTCCAGCCTCTGCTTCCGGTGTGTTCGGTTTGAAACCGACCCTATGTCGCGCCCGCGCCGGAGCGGCCTTTTCTGGAGGAAGTCGGCCGCGATCCCGGCCGCTTGCGTATCGCTTTTACAGACAAGTCGCCTTATGGCGAGGCCATCGATCCCGAAATAGCGGCGGCGACGCGGGGCGTCGCAGAGCTGCTTTCCGGCCTTGGCCATCACGTTGAAGAACGCGCGCCTTCGCTCGCCGCCGATCCAGCAGTGGTGATGTCGACCATCGTGGCAGCGAACACCGCGTTCAACGTGCGCCTTGCCGAAAAGCGCTTTGGACGCGCGATGACGGATCGCGATTTCGAAGCTTTGACTTTGGCCATGGCCCACAACGCGCAAAAAGCCAGCGCGACCGACTACGTGGCCGCACAGATCAGCGCTTTCCAGATCTCGCGCGGGCTGGCGACGTTCTTCGAGGCCTGCGATGTATTCTTGTGCCCAACCCTTTGCTCACCACCCGTTCGGATCGGCGAACTCAACTCCATGGCGCAGGATCTGTCTCACATCGCCCCGATACTGCGGCGCTACATGCCCGCAACTTCAATGTTCAACATGTCGGGCCAGCCATCGATGTCTGTGCCACTGGCCTGGAATCGAGCTGGATTGCCGCTAGGAATGATGTTCTCTGCACGTTTTGGCGATGAGGCCAGTTTGGTGCGGCTGGCCGCCCAGCTTGAGCAGGAGCGGCCTTGGAGAGGCAAATTACCGCCCGTTTGCGCCTGAACCGACAAACCTCAGCCTTATTCGACAGCAAGGTTAGTGCCGGGCGCGAGCTACGATTCCCCCACTCGGCTAGCGCATTAGTCCGGAGGCAGAAGCCTTGAACCAGAGCGATCCCACCGATCACGCGCTGGCGGCCATCGCCAGTATGCTCGATCAGCCCGAATCCCAGCGCCGGGCCGACAAGCCGGAGGTTGAGACCACGCCTGGGACGCCAGAGCGGATGGCGGCCGATGGATATTGCAGGATCGGTCCTGGCCCGATAGCGGCAATCCGCTTTAGGTGGACTGTTCGCCGCGAGGGCAACGGCGAATACTACGTTGATGAGACCATCGGGGAAAACTCGGCGCCTGTGACTTCAGGGCCGATGTCCGGCGATGCCGCCGTAAGGTTTGCTGACGAACGCGAGAGCGAGGCGCGGCGACGATTTGAGGTCTTCCGAAGTGAAATGAGAGGCCGCGGCGCGGCGGCGAATTTGGTCCGCAAAGACGGCGGCGAAGTTTAGCGGCTCAATTCCTGTACGGGTAACCACCCTACTGCCCGTGAGTGTCCGTGCTCATGATCATGGCAGTGCCGCGTTTTTAGTCAGTTTAGCGCCAAGCAAGATCGTTTGATCCCGAGGGCGTCGCCATGCACCGCTCTCGAAACTCCGACCGAGAGGAACCGTTCAGGCGAGCTGTCGTAACATTGGGCTCATCGCAGCCTGCCAGCTCCTTGCCGCTAACCTGAATGGCAGCCGTCCAACTCAGGATCAGCGCGCCCACCCCAAGCAGCACAAAAACAGCAGCGCTTACGGCTGGGCAACGTGCGTCGAAAAGCAGACCAATACGGTAAGCTAACACGAAAGCGACCGTGAAGAAGATCACCACCCAAATCTCGAACCAATCGATCTCACTCATCGTCAGTCCGCCCGATCTTTGTCTCGCCATCAGCTATGCCGACCCACAGCTTAGACCTGTGCGAGTGCTTACGCGATCTGTTCCCAGCGATAGTCATCACTTTAGCGGCGCTCCGCTTTTAAGCGGACCCTGTTTCGAATCTGGCCCGCACATACGAAGGGCAGTTTGGCGGGCTCATTT
>VAZS01000361.1 GCA_005884855.1 Alphaproteobacteria bacterium
CGCGCCTCACCACCGTGCGGATCATCTCGACGAATGGCGAATGCATCGATTTGACCTTGGTGGACCGCTTGAGGTGGCGCGCGCGCGCCAGGTTCTCGGTGTTCAACAGCGCCAGGAATTCCGGATTGCGGATGAAATAATTCCAGGTGAAGTCGATCAGCCGCTCGATGGCTTTGGGAGGATCGAGATGCTCGAGATCGAGCCCGCGTTCTTCGGCGCGGATCTTCTCGTAAGCGCCTTCGAGCACCGCGAGATAGAGATCGTCCTTCTTGCCGACGTGGTAATACAGCATGCGCTTATTGGCGCCGGCATTGGCGGCGATGCGGTCGACGCGCGCGCCCGCCAACCCATGAGCGGCGAATTCCTGCTTGGCGGCCTCGAGAATGCGAAGCCGCATGCCCTCGGGATCGCGCTGCCATTTCAAAATTCGGTCTACCTTCGGCAAGTCAGTGGCTCAATCATTTCAACGCTCGTATCTATCATGCATGAGGAGGTTTGAGACGCAATGACGAACACCGATCAGGCACGCGCCGTCCGTTCAAGCAGCAGCGTGGCAATACCGCAAGTGCCGTCCCGCACGCTCATGACCCGCGTGCCCGGCTTGCGGCCGGCGCGCGCCTCCGAGACTTCGATGCCGGCGCCGACCAGCCGCTCGCGCGTGGCGTCGATGTCGGCGACGCGCCAGCTCAAGCCCCACAATTGATCATGAGTCTGCTCGGCGGGCGCATCTCGCCTGCGCACCACCTCAACGATCAGATCGCCGCAGCGGAAGAACATCAGATGACCCCAATCCTGATGCGAGCGGTCGAGCGCCATATCGAGGCCCAGTCGCGCGCCGTAAAGCGCGGCCGCCCGCTCGACATCTCCGGTCGAAACCACCACATGATCAAGCCCCACGATCGGCGCCACAGATATCGCGGCGGAGCGCGGCCGCTCTTCTGCGAGTTCGAGAAAGAACATCCGCACGCCGCGCGAAAGCTCGGTCGCAACCCTGGTCCGCTTCCATCGCAAGATGGCGTCCGAAGTCAAGTCGCGGCTCTCTGCTTCCGCAACCGGTTCGGGCTTGAGCGCCACACGATCGAGCCTGCGACAGGCCTTCCCGATGTCGTCGACGCGAAAACAGATGCTGGCGAGCCCCTCGCCCGAGATTTTCATTGCCTCGCGAATGCGCTCGGCCGCAGGCCCCTCGCCTGCCGGCGCCATCAGCTCGAGCGACATATTGTCCAGCGTGAACAGCACGGTTTGCGCGCCGTCGCTGCGGCCGCGCCAGGAAGGCGCGCGCCCGAGCAGCAGTTCGTAAGTGCTGGCGCCGGCCTCGATATCTCCGAGCAGCACCACGAGGTGGTCGAGCCCAGTGATCACGGAAACAGTCCCCGGGTGTTCTTGCCGGCGCGGACCTTCTCCACGCCGATCGCCATGGCGGCGGTGCGGTGCGGGATCTTGTCCACTCTCGCCCGCGTCACCATCTGATCGAAAGCACGATCGAGAATCTGATATTCGCGCCGCATCACTTCCTCTTCCTCCCAGAAAAGCTGCTGCAGATCCTGAACCCACTCGAAATAGCTCACGACGACGCCGCCGGAATTGCACAGGATGTCCGGGATCAGGAAAATCTCGTCCTGGCGTTTTTGCAAAACCAGGTCGGCATCCGGCGTGGTCGGCCCGTTCGCGCCTTCCGCCAGCACCCGGCATTTCAGTTGCTGCGCCACCTTGGCGTCGATCACGCGCTCCATCGCCGCCGGCACCAGCACATCGCAAGGCAGCGTGAGAATTTGCGCCGGATCGAAGTGCAGCTCATTGGAAAATCCGGCGATGCTGCCGTGATCGCCGGCATGCCGCATCAGCGCGGGAATATCGAGGCCGGCCTTGTCGTACAGCGCGCCGGTGTGGTCGGAGACCGCGATCACCTTGAGGCCGAACTGATGCAATCCGAGCGCCGCGTAGGAGCCGACATTGCCGAACCCCTGCACCACGGCGGTGGCGTTGCCGAGATCGATCGCGAGTTCTTTCATCACCCTTTTGGCGAGATGCGCCACGCCGCGCCCGGTCGCTTCCCGACGCCCCAGAGTGCCGCCGGAGGACACCGGTTTTCCGGTGACTATCTCGGTGACGGTGCGGCCCTGGTACATCGAATAGGTGTCCATGAACCAGGCCATCACCTGCTCGTTGGTGCCCATGTCCGGCGCCATCACGTCGGTATGCGGGCCGACGAACGGAATCATCTCCTGCATGTAGCGACGCGACAGCGATTCCAGCTCGCGTTTGGAGATCGTAGCAAGGTCGACGCGGACGCCGCCCTTGGCGCCGCCATAGGGCAGGCCCACCAGCGCGCACTTCCAGCTCATCCAGATCGCAAGCGCCGCCACCTCGCCGATATCGACGCTCGGCGCAAATCGCGTGCCGCCTTTGGTGGGACCGAGCGTGAGGTGATGCTGAACGCGATAGCCCTCGAACACGGCGATCGAGCCGTCGTCGCGATGGATCGGACAGGAGATTGTCAATGCCCGTTTCGGCAACAGCAGGCGGTCGCGTTCATCATGCGGAATCGACAGATGGTCTGCGATCACGGCGAACTGGTTCACCGCCATATCAAACACCGGCCCGGAATAGACGGTCATCGTCCCCCTCCCTCTGGCTCGCCTGTCAGGAACTCAAAACAGCCGAAACCTGTTAGATCGGCGCGCTGCGCCGACAAGACCCGAAGAACGGTCGTAGTCCGGCCACATCGCTATCTCAAGCGATTAGGGCGGGGCTTTGCGAATAATTTCAGCCAATGACACCGCACAACCGGTGCTAATGTGCGGCGCCGGGCGAGACCACCCCTTAAGCCACGACGGAAAACGAATGCAGGCGCTCTTTATCGGACAGACCTATATCGACGTTACCTTCATTACCGACCACTTGCCGACCGGTGACGAGAAACATGTCGCAAAGGCCTATGCGGTGTCGTTCGGCGGCAATGCAGTTACCGCGGCATTCTGCTGCGCCAAGCTCGGGATCGTGCCGGACCTGATCGCCACCATGGCGAATGACTGGCTGGGTCGGATGTTTCAGGACATGAGCGCGAAGTATGGAATCTCCATTCATCCGCGCAAGGTCAATTCCTCCTCGCTCTCGTTCATCATGCCGAAAGACGGCAAGCGCGCCATCGTGCGCTGCCGTGATGACGAGCATATTCATCCGTTCCCGCTGCTCAACCTCGGCGGCTGCCGCGCGCTCCATATCGACGGTCACCAGCCGGATGCCGCGATGCATTATGCGAAGCTTTGTCGCGAGGCCGGCATCCTGACCTCGCTTGACGGCGGGGGCTTGCGCTCCAACACCCACGAGCTGCTGGAATTTATAGATGTCGCGATCGTCGCCGAACGGCTGTGCGAGCAGATGTATATGAACTCCGAACAGATGCTGGATTATCTCAGGAGCCGCGGCTGCCGCGTCGGCGGCATCACCATGGGTGAGCGCGGGCTGCTCTGGTATGATGAAGCGGGCAAGACGCATTCGCTTCCCGCGTTGCCGGTCCCGCCCGAACGGGTTCTCGATACCAACGGCGCCGGCGACGTGTTCCACGGCGCATATGTCTATTCGTATCTCAGCAATCCCGGCAAAAGCTGGCACGAACATTTCGACTTCGCGCGCGCGGCATCAACTTACAAAATTCAGCGCCTTGGCAACGAGGCTGGACTACCGACGCTTGCGGATATAGAGGCCATAAGACAGGAGTTTGGGATGCGGGTATAGCGCGATCAGGTCTATGCCAGCGCCGCCTTCAGATCGAAGCTGAGATCTTGAGCCTGTTCCGGCGCGATCGAACTATTCATGCCGAGAATGCGGCGTCCGAATACGTGGTCGGAAGCGCGGTTAACCGACTCGATGCCAACGAGCTGGTCGGCCTTGTAGCAAAAGGCCGAGAACGATCGCTGCGCGGGATCGCCGCGCACCACGACGCGATCATAGCCGGTGGTCAGACCTGCGATCTGCAGCTTGTCATCGCCCTGATCGCTCCAGAACCATGGCTGACCGTCATAGGTCTTGGCGTTTCCAGTGAGCCGCGCCGCAACGCAGCGCGCGTGATCGGTGGCGTTCTGCACGGACTCAAGCCGGAGCGATCCCCCGAAGCGCGGGCTTGCGTACAACGCGCAGTCGCCGATCGCCGAGATGTTCGGATCAGACGTCAGCAATTGCTCGTCGACGATAATTCCCGCCGCCACCGGCAGGCCGGCTGCCGCCGCGAGCTCGACATTGGGCAGCACGCCGACCCCGACCACCACGAGGTCCGCTTCCACATGGCGGCCGTCGCTGAGGCTGACGCCGGTTACATTGCTCCCATCGCTCTCGATGCTGGTGGCCTGAACACCAAGATGAATACGAATGCCCGCCGCGGTGTGGCGTTGCTGAAAATAGTCCGAAATTTCCGCCGTCACCGCGCGCGCCATGACACGCGCGCCAAGTTCGATCACATCGACCTCGATGCCCTTGCCGCGCGCCGTCGCCGCGAATTCCAGTCCGATGAAGCCGGCGCCGATCACGACGACATGGCGGCTGGACGCGAGCCGCTGCCGCAATGTCTCGCTTTCGTCAAACGTCCGCAGATAACGCACGTCCGGCAGATTGGCGTTGGGAAGATCGAGCAGGCGGTTGCGGGCGCCGGTGGCCAGCACCAGATGGCCGTACTCCAGCGACGACCCGGACGCGAGCAGCAGTCGGCGTGCTGCGCGATCGATGGAGACGGCGCGATCGCCGATCAACTCGATGGTCTGATCGCGGTAAAACTTGTCGGGCCGGAACATCAGACTGTCCGGACGCCCCTCGCCTTTCAGATAGGCCTTGGACAAAGGCGGGCGCTGATACGGCAGATGCGTCTCGTCATTGATCAGGCAAACGCGTCCGCTGAAGCCATGCTGGCGCAACGAGGCCGCGAGCTGGAAACCCGCGTGGCCCGCGCCGGCGATCAGAACTGTCCCTTGGGTCATTGCGCTACACCGGCACGATACGACGTGAAAACAGATGGCATTTTGCAGAGTTGCCGGGGATTGTCACCACTGTGGTTCTGCTATTTAAATGCACCAAGCTCCTCACCCAAGGCTTTGACAATGCCGATGCCCGACCATGTCGCTTTGCCCGACGATCCGGCACTACTCAGGATCGAAGGACCGATCGCCACCCTCACCCTCAATCGCCCTGGCGCCTTCAACTCGATCGATCTTTCGATCGCCAAAAAGCTGGAGCAGCTCAGCGCGCAAGTCGAATCGTCCGATGATATCAGGGTGCTGGTGATCGAGGGCGAAGGCCGCGCGTTCTGCGCCGGCGGCGATCTGCAGACCATTGGCGCGGCAGCGGCTGCCGACAATATTGCCCCTGTCGTCGGCGAATTGCTGCAGCATTATCATGCCTTCATCACCACTCTTCGGCGGATGCCGAAGATCGTGCTGGCCAGCGTCCATGGCTCGGCCGCGGGCGCCGGCCTGTCGCTCGCCTTTGTGGCGGACCTCTGCATCGCGACCGAAGACGCGCGCTTCACGCCGGCCTATTCGAAGCTTGGCGTGTCGCCCGATGGCGGCGGCACGGTGGGCGTGGTGGCGAGCGTCGGACCGCGCCGCGCCTTGCAAATCTTTCTTGCCGAAGACAGCTTTTCGGCGGCGCAAGCTTATGACTGGGGTCTTGTCGCCAAAGTGGTCCCAGCAGCCGAACTCAGGAACGCGACACGCGAGTTGGCGGATCGGTTGGCGCGAAATGCGCCGGCGGGACTGGCGGCGACAAAGGCGCTGATCCACCGCGCCCATATCACTCCGACCGAGCAGCAGCTCGACGCCGAGCGCGACGCCATCATCGACTGCATGCATTCGGACGAATTCCGCATCGCCGTAAAAAAGTTCACCAGCAAAGGGAAGTAAGTTGGATTGCGCTTGCCCGGACCGACTGGAGAGTTCAATTCGGACAAATATACCCCGTCCCCGACGGCGACTTGAAGCAGCCGACCGATTCCGGGATCACATGCTTTGGCAGCCACAGCACCACGTTCGGGAAATAAATCGTAAAGGTAATAGTCACGAGGAACACCACGTAGATCGGCAGTGCCGCGCGCAGCGCCTTGCTGAAGTTGATGCCGACGAATTTCGAGGCCATCAGCAGCACTAGGCCGTAGGGCGGCGTGATAAGACCGAACGCCAGCGTCGCAATCAGCACCACGCCCATATGGACGCCATTGATGTCGCCGGCCTGCGTCAACGCGTTTACCAACGGCATGAAGATGATAATGGTCGGCACCGGCTCGATGAAATCGCCAATCACGGTGAACAACAGCACCAGGAGCAGCATCATGTAATGCGGGTCGTTGCCGGCAATCGAGGTGATCCAGTCCGCAATGACGATCGCGCCGCGGAGGTACGCAAGCATCCAGCCAAAGGCGTTGGCCGCGCCGATCGTGATCAGCGGGAGCGAGAAGATCAGCCCCGCGAGACAAAAGTCGTAGGGTATCCTTTTCAAATGGCCGCGATTGAGCGCGGGGATCACCACCGCAATAATCCAGATCACGGCGACCACGCCCGCCTCGGTGGGCGTGAACCAACCGGTGAGAATGCCGCCGAGCAGGATCACCGGGATCATCAGCGGAAGCGCGGCATCCCCGGTTGCGAAGATGACCTGCCGCAACGGCGCCCGCGACTTGCGCATGCCGGAGGGACCGAAGAAATAACAGTAGATCATCAGCCCCAAGCCAATCATCATTCCGGGCACCACGCCGGCCATGAACAGGCCGGCGATCGAGACGTTGCCGACCGCGCCATAAACGACAGCGGTAATGCTCGGCGGCACCAGCGCCGCAATGGTGGAGGCGGATGCAATGATGGCGGCGATGAACGCCGGCGAGTAGCCTTCCCGCTTCATCGGACCGCCCAGTGCCCGGCTCATGACGGCGACGTCGGCCGTGGTAGAACCGGACATTTCCGAGAAGAACATGCTGAAGACGACAACGACCTGCGACAGCCCGCCCCTGATATGCCCGACCAATGAGAGTGACAGATTGGCGATCCGCACCACGACATTGGCCGAGCTCATGAGTTCGCCCACCAACAGGAAAAACGGAATCGCCAGCAGCGCTTCCGAATCCACTCCGTCGAAAATCTTCTGGATGATTGCCGCGAGCGAAACATCCGTCAGCAGCGCGCCGACAAACACGCCGGCCATGAGCGAAAACGGCACGGGCACGCCGAGATAGCCGAAAAACAAAAAGCAGAACGACATCAGGGCGAGAATGACCGGTGCGCTCACAAGCCGACCCTCGGCTGGACGCTGGTGTCGATCGGCGGGATAGCGAGCTCTTCTTCCGGTGGCTCGGGGTGGTCAAACCCGTTCGTTATGCCGTTGACCAGTTGCTCGATCGTGAAAAGTCCGATCAGCACGCCGGACAACGGGATCGCGGCGTACAGCGAAGCGATCGGCGTGCCTGACGGCAGCCGGAAACTGCCGAAGCCCCGGAGGTAATTGACATAGCCAAACCAGATCAGGCAAAACGCCACTCCGAGAACCACGATGCGGATGAGAATCTCGACCAACAGCCGGGGAGTGCCATGCAGGGCCTCGGAGATCGCCGTCAGGTACAGGTGATCGTTGCGGCGGGTGGCGACCGCGGCGCCGATGAAAATCGCATAGATGAACAGTGTGGACGTGACTTCCTGCAGCCATAGCCAGGGATGACCGATAGTCCGGGTAAATATGTCGAACATCACCGAGACCGAAAACCCGAAACACAGCAGCCCGCAAAGCATCATCAGGATCAATTCGAGCTTGTCCAGCGAGCGCCATTTCAGGTGATGCTGCCGCTGCAGCACCAATTTGTCGGCGATTGTCATCGGCGTTCCTAAATCGGTTAGGCAGGCGGAGCCTCATCCTTGAGGAGCGGTTTCTTGGCCGCCTCTAGAAGGATGAGGGACGTATCGCCCTCGTGGTTCGAGACGCGTGCGAAAAGCGCGCTCCTCACCATGAGGACTTCAATTGATCGCCCGGATCAGGTTCTTGACCTTCTCGGCATGAGGCCCGAGTTCCTTGGCGAGCTTGTCCAGATAAGGATCTGCGATAGCGACGAAGCCAGACTTATCGACCTCGGTGAGGACTTTCACGCCAATCGCCTTCAGTTTGTCCTGTGATTGATGCTCAAGCTCGATCGCTTTGGTGGGCTGAGTTTTGTTGACCTCGTCTGCGGCACCCTGCATCCATCCCTGCTGCTCCGGCGTGAGGCTGTTCCAGACTTTGTCGCTCACCCACACCAGGCTGTTGTTCGCCTCGTGTTCGGTCATCGACAGCACGGGCGCTACCTCGTAGTGCTTGTTAGCGAGATACACGTTGACGCCATTTTCCGCGACATCGACCACGCCGGTCTGCAGCGAGGTATAGACGCTACCGAACGGCATATGCACTATCTGCGCGCCATAGGCCGGAAACATGGTGTCCTCGGTAGGCGTCGCCTGCACCCGCACCTTGAGGCCCTTCATATCCCTGACATTCTTGATGTCGCGCTTGGAATACATGCTGCGAAGGCCGAGCGTCGCAAGTGCGACGACACGGGCGCCCTGCACTGTTTCGGCGATCATCGCCTTGACCGCCTTTGATACCTCGGGGTCCGCGAGCGCCTTGATGAGGTGTGCTTCGGAGCGGAACAGGAAGTGCATCGACATCACGCCGGCCTGCGGCGACAGCGTCGCAGCGTTCGCCGAGGACGAAATGCAAAATTCAACGTCGCCCGATTTCACCAGCTGCAGTACCTGCGGCTCCTGCCCGAGCTGCGCGCCGGGATACTGATCGATCAGCATCGTGCCCTTGCTCAGGGCCTTGAGCTTGTCCGCAAAGATATCGCCGAGGATACCGTAACCCGTCGTCTTGGGCTGATCGTAGGCGAAGCGATAGTGCTTCACCTCCTGTGCACCGGCGCTGGCGCCGATCACGATACCTAATACGGCAATGACTGCACCGAGCATTCTATTCACGTTCGTCATCGTCTCTCCCCGCATTTTCCGCCGATGTTTTTCTTGATCATCCCATCGGGTTTGCTCGAATGTCAATCGGACAAAGAACTCAAACGCATCTGCGAAATGAGGGCAGATTAGCCCTTGTCGGTGCCGCGCATGAAATCGAAGTCGCAGCCTTCGTCGGCCTGCAGGATGGTCTCATTGAACAGACGCGCGTAGCCGCGCCGGGCCCATTCCGGTTCGGCCGGCAGTGCCAGCGCCGCACGGCGCTTGTCCAACTCCTTGGCGTCGACCAGCAGATCGATGCTTCGTTTGGGGACATCGAGCCGGATCATGTCCCCGTTCTCGACCAGCGCCAGCGGCCCACCGACGGCGGACTCCGGCGTGATGTGCAGCACAATGGTGCCGAAAGCAGTGCCGCTCATCCGCGCATCGGAGATCCGCACCATATCCTTGAGGCCTCCGCGCGCCAGCTTCTTGGGTATCGGCAGATAGCCGGCTTCCGGCATGCCCGGCGCGCCCTTGGGACCTGCGTTGCGCAGCACCAGCACATCGTCGGCGTTCACATCGAGCGCGGGATCGTCGACCCGCAGCATCATGTCCTCGACCGACTCGAACACCACCGCGCGCCCAGTATGTTGCAGCAGTTTCGGGCTAGCCGCCGAATGCTTGATCACGGCTCCTCGCGGAGCGAGATTGCCGTGCAGTACCGCCATCGCGCCTTCCGGCTTGATCGGATTGCCGCGCGGACGAATGGCGTCCTGCCCCGGTACGTCCTCGGCCGCGGCGACGACATCGCGCAGTGTCGCGCCGGTAATGGTTTTCGCGTCGAGGTCGATCAGGTTGCCGAGCTGAGCCATCAATTTTGGCAATCCTCCCGCGTGATGGAAATGTTCCATGTAGTGCTCGCCAGATGGCTTCAAGTCGATCAGCACGGGCACTTCGCGGCCGAGCTTGTCGAATGCTGCGAGATCGATGCGGTGCCGGGTACGGTTGGCGATCGCGGTGAGATGAATGAGGCCGTTGGTCGAGCCGCCGATTGCCTGCAGCACGACTTGCGCATTTCTGAAAGACGCCTCGGTCAGCAGTTCGCTGGGCCTTGGTCCCTTCGCCAGCGCCATCGCGGCGGCGACTTTGCCACTGGCTTCCGCACAGCGAAAGCGCTCGGCGTGTGGTGCGGGGATCGTCGCGCTCATCGGCAGCGACAAGCCCAGCGCTTCGGTGATGCACGCCATGGTGCTGGCGGTGCCCATCACCATGCAGGTACCGACCGAAGGCGCAAGACGGCCGTTGACGGCTTCGATCTCGACATCATCGATTTCGCCGGCGCGATATCTCGCCCAGAGCCGGCGACAATCGGTGCAGGCCCCTAGTACCTCCCCCTTGTGATGCCCTACCACCATCGGCCCGACCGGGATTACGACGGTCGGCAGATCGGCGCTGACCGCGGCCATGATTTGTGCCGGCAAGGTCTTGTCGCAACCGCCGATCACGACGACGGCATCCATAGGCTGCGCGCGGATCATCTCCTCGGTATCCATCGCCATCAGGTTGCGCAGGTACATCGAGGTCGGAAATGCGAAGCTTTCCGCGATCGAGATGGTCGGAAACACCATCGGCATCGCACCGTTCAGCATGACGCCGCGTTTCACCGCCTCGATAATTTGCGGGACGTTGCCATGACAGGGATTGTAATCGCTGTAGGTATTGGTGATGCCGACGATCGGACGGTTCAGCGCGTCATCGGAGTAGCCCATCGCCTTGATGAACGCCTTGCGCAGGAACAGCGAAAACCCGGCGTCGCCATAACTCGTTAGTCCCTTGCGAAGTCCATCGGCCATCGTGGTATTTCCTGTCGTCCCTGGATCCCAGTTATGAATTCGGCTGACTCGTTGTCAACGTTTCGGCGCGGAATCGTAAATAGCTATTTCCACTCGATGATCTTGCTCATGTCGGCGTCGAACTCCATGCTACAGAACGAGCCTCCCTGGTAGAAATCGCCGACAGGATCAGGCGGGAGCTTGGCTTGTTCGGCAAACGCGTGCTCGCGAAAATCCTCGGCCCGGCCGGTCGGGCGATAGCCGAGATCGTAGGCGCGGTGGTTGTCCCACCAGGCGCGCTCGTTGTAGGACGCGCCGTACAGAATTTCGAAATGGATATCGGGATGATCGAGACCGATCCGGCAAAGCTGCACCAGATCCTCCGGCTTGAGCCAGATCGAAAGCCGCCGATGATCGAGCGGCTTGTCCCCGAAGTTACCGATCCGGAGGCAGGTCACTTTAAGACCGTGTTTGTCGGCATAGAGCGCGCCGACCGCCTCACCAAAGACTTTACTGACGCCGTAACGGCTGTCCGGGCGCGCGGTCACGTCGGTCCCAATCCGATGATGACGCGGATAGAACCCCACCGCATGGTTTGACGACGCAAACACGATGCGCTTGACGCGGTTTTTGCGGGCCGCCTCGAACAGGTTGTAGCAGCCAAGGATGTTGGACTGCAGGATGTTGTCCCACGGACCTTCGACCGAATAGCCGCCGAAATGCAGGATGCCGTCGACGCCTTCACAGATCATCTCGACCTGCGCGAGGTCTGAAAGCTCGGCCGGCTTGAACTTCTCGTGGGCGCCGAGGTCGGTGGGCGCTTTCACATCGCTCAACAGCAAGTCGGGATATATCGGCGGCAGCAACTTGCGCAGGCTCGTGCCAATTCCCCCCGACGCGCCGGTCATCAATATGCGTGGCATTTCATCCCTCGTCGTTGCCGTCGATTTGCGGTCATTGCCCGACAATGATAGCAAACCAAACCGCGAGGAGACCCAACAGCAACGAGAACAGCAAATGTCCGAGGCATTATGCCATTCCGCCGGCTGGCAGCCGGCCGCCTATTATCCCGATCCGGCGATCCACGCGCTCGATCCGCGTTTTGAAAAGTACTGGCTAAAACTGTCGGCGATCGAACGGCTGACCACGGGATTGCGCTGGGCCGAAGGTCCGGTCTGGTTTGGTGACGGGCGCTATTTGTTGTGCAGCGACATTCCCAACAACCGCATTCTCAAGTGGGAAGAGGAAACCGGCGGGGTCAGCATTTACCGCAAGCCCTCGAATTTCGCTAACGGCCACACTCGCGACCGCCAGGGACGGCTGATCACCTGCGAGCATGGCGGACGTCGCGTCACGCGCACTGAATATGATGGCTCGATCACGGTGCTGATGGATTCTTTCGAGGGCAAGCGGCTGAACTCGCCGAACGACGTTGAGGTGAAATCCGACGGCTCGATCTGGTTCACCGACCCGGTGTTTGGCCTGCTCGGCAACTACGAAGGCTACAAGGCGGAATCCGAGATCGACGCCAATGTGTATCGGGTCGACGGTAAGACCGGAAAATCCAGTATTGTCGCCGAAGGCGTGCTCGGGCCCAATGGCCTGTGTTTTTCACCGGACGAAAAAATTCTGTACGTGGTCGAGTCGCGCGGCGTTCCGAACCGGAAAATTCTCGCCTACGACGTCTCAGCCAGCGGCGACAAAATTTCGAACAAGCGCGTGTTCATCGATGCCGGTCCCGGAACGCCCGACGGCATGCGATGCGACATCGATGGCAACCTATGGTGCGGCTGGGGCATGGGCGATCCCGAACTGGACGGGGTCGTGGTCTATGCACCCGATGGCGTATTGATAGGCCGCATCGCGCTGCCCGAGCGCTGCGCCAATCTTTGCTTTGGCGGACTAAAGCGCAACCGGCTGTTCATGGCTGCCAGCCAGTCGATCTATGCGCTTTATGTGAATACGCAGGGCGCATTGGGCGGATAACGTCGTCATTGCCTGCGAAAGCAGGGACCCATACGCCTTGCCGGCTCTGTTTGGCACAACGGCAAATACGTTTCGTACCTACTAGCAGCGGTGGCTATGGCCTGCTTCCGCAGGGACGACGTTGCGTTTTATCAAGCTTCCAACACGCAAAAGCGCCGGAGCGGTCGTTTGCCCCGGCGCTTGCAATCTCATCGCGCGAGAAGCTTACGCGGCGTTGTAGCCGGCGACCGCCTTGACCTCGAGATATTCTTCCAGGCCGTACTTGCCCCACTCCCGGCCATTGCCGGACTGCTTATAGCCGCCGAACGGCGCAGTCCGGTCGTTCGGCATGCCCTGGAGGTTGACGTTGCCGGCCCGGATCTGGCGGCCGACTTTTCGGGCGCGCTCGACGGTTCCGGCGGTAACGTAACCGGCCAGTCCGTACGGCGTGTCGTTGGCGATCTTCACGGCGTCCGCTTCGTCCTTGGCGCCCAGGATCGTGAGCACCGGTCCGAAGATTTCCTCACGCGCAATCGTCATGTCGTTGGTGACATCGGCAAAGATCGTCGGACGCACATAGAAGCCCTTGTTGACGCCTTCCGGCAGGCCGGGCCCACCGGCAACGAGCGTTGCGCCTTCTTCTATGCCCTTTTGGATCAGTTTCTGGATCTTGTCCCACTGAATGCGGGACACGACCGGGCCGATGGTTGTCCCCTCCGCGCGGGGATCGCCGGCCTTGGTCTTCTCGGCAACGCCCTTGGCGATCGCGGCGACTTCCTTCATTTTCGAGAGCGGCACAATCATCCGCGACGGCGCGTTGCACGACTGCCCCGAATTGTTGAACATGTGCATCACGCCACCGGCGACCGCCTTGTTGAGGTCGGCATCGTCAAGGATAACGTTCGGCGACTTGCCACCCAACTCCTGGCTGACGCGCTTGACGGTCGGCGCGGCGCGCTTGGCGACATCGATGCCTGCGCGAGTCGAGCCGGTGAACGAGATCATGTCGATGTTGGGGTGCTCGCTCATGGCGGCGCCGACTTCCGGTCCGAGGCCGTTGATCAGGTTGAACACACCCTTGGGCACGCCGGCTTCATGCAGAATTTCCGCAAAGATCAATGCTGACGATGGCGTGAATTCCGACGGCTTGAGGATCATGGTGCAACCGGCGGCCAGTGCGGGCGCGACCTTGCAGGCGATCTGGTTCAGCGGCCAGTTCCAGGGCGTGATCATGCCGATCACACCGACGGGCTCGCGCACCACCATCGCCGAACCGACCGGCTCGTCGAATTGGTAGTTCTTGAGAATCTCCAATGTGGAGGCCAGATGGCCAAGGCCGGCACCGGCCTGCAGCTTCTCTGCCATCGGCAGCGGCGCGCCCATCTCGTCGGAGACGGCGGCGCCGATGTCCTTCATGCGGGTCTTGTAGACCTCGATGATCCTGGCAAGCAGCGCCACGCGCTCCTCGCGGCTGGTCTGGGAATAGGTCTCGAAGGCACGGCGCGCCGCGGCCACCGCCTTGTCAACGTCGGCCTTGGAGCCGAGCGCAACCTCATACATCGCCTCTTCTGTCGCCGGATTGACGACGGGCGTTGATTTCTTGACGACGGGATCGACCCAGGCGCCATCGATGTAGAATTGCATGCGGTTGACCATCGTAAACCTCGTTATTCAGGGGCAAAGGATAAGCGAACGGAGTGTTCGGCGGGCATCCTTGCACGAATATTTGGCAAATTGAACCCGCCATATGCGGGATGCCGCATTGCGGTGAAGGCTAGATGTAAAGCTGGCGTTATGCAGGATGCAAGACAAGGTCGTTCCTGCGAAAGCAGGGACCCATACGCCGCGCCATCTCCAATGGGTAGACAGCCGACACCTTCCCCACCCATCGAAACCGGTGGTTATAGGTCCCTGCTTTCGCAGGAACGACAAATACACATCACACCGCCATTTTGCGGTGCCGCACCGGCGCGCCGGCGGTCAGGCCTTCCGCCGCGTCGATAATGGCGTTGGCGTCGATGCCGTGGTGGCGATAGAGCTCGTCGATGGTGCCGGTCTGGCCGAAATGCTCGACGCCGAGTGCTTCGAGCCGATGGCCCCGTACGCTGCCCAGCCAACCGAGCGCGGCGGGATGGCCGTCGATCACGGTAACTATCCCGCAGTCTCGCGGCAGCGGCGCCAGCAGCTTTTCGATATGGCTGAGATGCGGCAGGCCACGGCGGTCGCGGCGCAGATTTCGCGCCGCGGTGCAGCCGGCATGCAGCCGATCGGCCGATGTAATCGCCAGCAGCCCGACATCCCGGCGGTTCTCACCGATCAGGCCGACCGCTTCGATGGCCTCAGGCGCAACCGCGCCGGAATAGGCGATCACCAGGTCGCAATTCGGTCCGGGTTTGCGTATCCAATAGGCGCCCTCGGCGATCGCCGTTTGTAGATCCTGCGTCATCATTCGCTGTGGCTGTTCTATTGTACGGGTGGAAAGCCTGAGGTAAACCGACCCGCCTTGACCGACTTCGCGCTGCATGTGGCGGAAAGCCCAGCCCATGATGACGGCGAGTTCATCGACAAAGGCGGGCTCGAATGAGGCGAGGCCATCCTGCGCGATGCCGATCAGAGGGGTCGCGATCGACTGATGCGCCCCGCCCTCCGGCGCCAACGTAATGCCCGATGGCGTTGCCACCACCATGAACCGCGCATCCTGGTAGCAGGCGTAGTTCAGGGCATCGAGGCCGCGCTCGATGAAAGGATCGTACAAGGTCGCAATCGGCAGCAGCCGTTCGCCGTTGATATGATGCGACAACCCGAGCGCCGACATCAGGATGAACAGATTCATTTCGGCGATGCCGAGTTCGATGTGCTGGCCCTTTGGGGAAAAGTCCCAATTGAAGGTCGAAGGTATCTTCTCACTTCGAAACAAGTCGGCCTTCTCGGCGCGTGCGAACAGCCCACGACGGTTGACCCAGGCGCCGAGATTGGTCGAGACCGTGACGTCAGGCGAGGCCGTGACGATGCGCGAAGCCAGTTCGGTGTCACCTCGCGCAATCTCATTAAGCACAAGCCCAAAGCCCTGCTGGGTCGACATTTGCGCCGTCGGGTTGAACGAAAGCCGCTCGGGCACCTCGATGACAGGCGCGTTCAGGCGGCGGTGGCTATCGCGATTGAACGGCACGTCGGCAAGAAATGCATCCAGCGCGGCTGGCTCCTGCGACAGGCCCTCGAACTTCTCCCATTCGCGCCCCGGCCGGATGTTCTGGGCGGCGCGCCACTTCTCCATTTGGGCAACCGTCATCAATCCGGCATGGTTGTCCTTGTGCCCCTGAAACGGCAGGCCAATGCCCTTGATGGTGTAGGCGATGAAGCAAACAGGGCGATCGTGATCGATGCTCTCGAAGGCTTCAACCATGCTGGCCATGTCATGGCCGCCGAGATTTGACATCAGTTCAATCAACTCGGCATCGCTGCGCTTGTCGATTAATTGCGATACCGCGCCCTGATCCCCGATCTCGTCGCGCAAATGCTTGCGGAACGCGGCCCCGCCCTGAAAACACAGCGCTGCATACATCGCGTTCGGGCAGGCATCGATCCAGCGCATCAGCGCCTCACCGCCAGGCTCGGCGAAAGCCGCCTGCATCAGCGTGCCATATTTCACGATCACGACGTCCCAGCCGAAATTGCGAAACATGGTCTCGAATTTCTCCCAAAGCCCTTCACGCACCACCGCGTCCAGACTTTGGCGATTGTAATCGACCACCCACCAGGTATT
>VAZS01000297.1 GCA_005884855.1 Alphaproteobacteria bacterium
CCCTTTGATGCCGAATAGGCCGATTGGCCGATCTGGCCGTCATAGGCGGCGACCGAGGCGGTAGAGATCACGACGCCGCGTTCGCCGCCCGACAGCGGCTCCAGCTTTGACATTTCAGCAGTCGCGAGCCGCAGCACGTTGAACGAGCCGATCAGATTGACCCGGATCACCCGCTCGAAATCCGCAAGCGGCATCGCGCCATCACGGCCGATCACCCGCTTGGCCGCGCCGATGCCGGCGCAATTTATTAATACCCGCGCAGGACCATGCGCCTTGGAGGCGGTAGAGATGGCGGCTTCCGCCGAGGCCGGGTCGGCGACATCGCAGGGTACTGCAACGCCCTTGATCTCAGCCGCGACGCTTTCGGCAAGCTTGGCGTTGACATCGCAGATTGCGACCTTGGCGCCGTGCGCGGCAAGCCGACGCGCCGTCGCAGCGCCCAGACCCGATGCACCTCCGGTGACGACGGCGGATTGACCTTTCAACTGCATGGTATTCCCCTGAGTGACTGGTGTTCGATATCAGCCAAGCGTTATCACTTGTCGTGGCGGTGTCGGCGAATAAAGCGCCTCGATCAGCGCGGCGCGCGCGTCCAGCACGGCGCGTTGGTTGATTGAGCCCTTGTCGGTGACTTCGCCGCGGTCGATCGATAGCGGTGTATCGAGCAGGATCGCGCGGGCTATCCGGGTCGACGATCCCGTCGATGTCGCCAGAAATTTCGTAAACCGCTCGGCAAACGCATCCCGGATCAGGGGATCGGCGGCTGTGGCGGCAAGATCGTCGATCGGAAGCGTCGGATTGATCAAGCGGCAGCCGTCGAGATCGAGAATCGCCAGCGCCGATATCTCGTCACGATTGATGCCGGCAATGACGACGTCGCGCACCAATGGCGCGCAGGCCGCGATGAAGCGGGCGCGCAGTGGGCCGACGCTGACCCAGGTGCCGCTGGCGAGCTTGAAATCTTCTGCAATGCGGCCGTCGAAATCGAACCCGGCATCGAAATCGTCAGGATCTGCCGGCTTGATCGCATCGCCGAGTTTATAAAAACCTTCTTCGTCGAACGCCGCGGCGGTGAGCTCAGGCTGCCGCCAATAACCCGGCGTGACGTTCGGTCCCTTGGCGCGAACCTCGAGCTTGCCATTGGTTTGAACAAGCTTCGCATCGTTGCCCAGCACCGGAAGCCCGACATGGCCAGAGCGGCTGGTGAGCGGATTTGCCGACATGAAGAACGGCGCGGTTTCGGTAGCGCCAAGGCCGGTCAGCATTGGCACGCGAAATCCGGTTTCCTGAACGCCCAGTTCGTCGAGACTGTTCCAGACAAACGGCGACAGCGCCGCACCAGCGAAAAACATCGCCTGTAGCCGGTGGAAAAATTTCGCTCGCAACGCCTTATCCTCGCGCAAATACGGCAGCAGCGATTCATACCCTTTCGGCACGTTGAAATAGACGGTCGGCGAAATCTCGGCGAGATTGCGCACGGTCTGCTCAATACCACCGGGCATCGGCTTGCCCGAATCGAGATACATCGAACCACCATTAAAGAGCGTCAGCCCGATATTGTGGTTGCCGCCAAACGTATGATTCCACGGCAGCCAGTCCACGATGACCGGTGGTTCGTCCTTCAGGAAGGACATGGTTTCGCGGATCATCACCTGGTTGGCACAGAGCATCCGCTGGGTATTGATCACCGCCTTGGGATTACCGGTCGAGCCCGATGTCAGCAGGAATTTTGCAATGGTGTACGGCCCGATCGCGTCATGCGCGGCATCGATGTGTGCATGCTCCGGCGTCGCCATCAGGTCGGCAAGCAAGATCACTTCGCGGCCAGGCAGCGCGCCATAGGAGACCGCGACTTCGGTTTCGGCTGGAACGTTCGCCAGCGCATCGGCGAATTTTGCGGCGTCGTCCGCAAATACCAGCCCCGGCGTCAAGAGCTTCATCACATAGCCGAGCTTGCCGTAATCCTTTGAGATCAACGAATAGGCCGGGGACACCGGGCAGAACGGGATGCCCGCATAGAGCGCGCCAAAGGCGACCAGCGCATGATCGATCGAATTGCCGGAAAGGATCACGACCGGCTTCTCGGCCGACAGACCGCGTGCAATCAACGCCGAAGCGATGCGCCGGCTTGAAATCAGCAATTCCGAGTAGGTGATCTGCCGCCAGCCGGGGCCGCCGTCCCGCTCAGCCATGAAGATGCGGCCCGGCTCGGCCTTGGCCCAATGCTGCAGGCGGTCGGTAAGGCGATGCGGATATTCGCGCAGCGGCATCTTGGGGCGAAGGTAAATGGTACCATCATCGCGCCGCTCGATGTTGACAGCGGGATCGCCGAATGAAATCGGCCGAAGCGGCGCATTGCTTGCCGCCACTGGGGTTTCCAATTTCGGTTTTGCGCTCATGTCAGGCAGGCTTCACCTTGGCGGTCTTGCGGTCGAGGAACGCGCGAATCCGCAGTTTCGCTTCCTTGTCGCTCTGCGCCACGGTGGCCATCAGCGATTCCATCAGCAGGCCGGTTTGCGGATTGGCCTCCGCGATCATCGGCAGCGCCTGCAGCACGGCGAAGTTGGTCAGGGGCGCATTGTTCGCGATCCGCCCCGCTAACTCCATGGCCTTGGCCAGCGCGCCGCCTTCCTCGGTAAGGTACTGCGCAAAGCCGTAGGATGCACCCTCGGTTGCGGAATAAACCCGCCCGGTCAGCATCATATCGGTCATCCTGGGGACGCCGATCAGGCGCGGAAGCCGCACCGATCCGCCGCCGCCAACGAAGATACCGCGCTGTCCCTCCGGCAGCGCGAAATAGGCGGAAGGCTCGGCGACGCGAATATGCGCCGCGCAGGCAAGCTCAAGGCCGCCGCCTATCACCGCGCCCTTGAGCGCGGCGACCACTGGGACACGGCTATATTGAATGCGATCGAACACCCGGTGCCACATCTGCGAATGCCGCAGGCCTTCGGTTGCATCGTGCTCGGTCAGTTCAGAGAGGTCCAGGCCGGACGAGAAATGATCGCCAATGCCATGAATAACGACGGCGCCGATACCTTCCGGCAGATGCGAGAAACAGTTCTGGATCGCCAGCATAATGCCGTCGTTCAGCGCGTTGCGCTTGGCCGGGCGATTGAGCCCGACCGATAGCACCGGGCCCGCGGTCTCGATTCTGAGCATCGCGCTTTGGTCGGCGGTCGCGGCGGTGGAGGCGTTTCCCATGGGTTAATTTAGTTCCTGTGTAGAATAGTTATGTCTTATAACTATCGGGAGACCCTGTCAACCGAGGGCTCAAATTTCCGTTCATTTTCAAATACCCACCCGCATTTCTCACAACACCTGATGGACGTCGATCACGACCCGGTCGGAATGCCGCGCGGCCGAGCCGACAAACAGGTATTCCATCAACCAGCGGTATTTTTCGACACTGGTTTCAAATTTGGGGGTGGTGCGGAAATAAATCAGCTTGGGGTCGACCGGCTCGCCTTGCTTCAGCCGCTGCAGCAGTTCGACAGGTCCAAAACGAATTCCCCTATTCTCGATATAGATTATCGCGCCGTCGTCGGTTTCGAAGGCATATCTCGCTTCCAGGTCGATGAGCTCGTTGGGCCGGATGATCTGAAAGTCCGCGCCGAACGCGCAGACCTTGCCGTTGATGTCTGGGCCGCGAACCTCTCCTCCGATTATGGGAATAATCCGGCGGACGCCGTGGCCGATATCGCCGGTCGAGGTGACGCCGCCGATATGCGCCGTGATCGTGAAGACGAATCTGGTTTGCAACGCCGGCGTCATCGGTCACCCCAAGCTTCGCGTCAGGAACAGCGAATTCAGTGAGCCATCATGCGTTGCGGCAACCACGTCGCCAGCAACGGAAACGCGATCAGGATCAGCAGCCGAATGAGGTCGGTCGCCACGAACGGGATCACTCCCCTGAAAATTGTGGCAAAGGACACGTCCTTGACGACACTCTTGATGACAAAGACGTTCATTCCTACCGGCGGGTGGATCAGGCCGAGTTCCACCGTCATGACGATAATCACGCCGAACCAGATCGGGTCGAACCCGAGATGGGAGATCACCGGAAAGATAATCGGCACCGTCAGGATGATCATCGCCATCGCGTCCATCAGGCAGCCGAGCACCAGATACATCACCATGATCAGCGCGAGCACCCCGTAGCTGCCGAGGCCGAGTCCGGTAAGGAATTCCGTCACCTTCTGCGGGGTCTGCGTCACCGTGAGAAAATATCCAAAGATCAGCGCACCGATCAGCACCGTGAACACGGCTGCCGCGGTGCGGGTCGCCTGCAGCAGCGAGGTGAGAATTTTTTCCTTGTCCAGCCGCCCGGTGAACACGCCGATCAAGAACGCGCCGGTCGCGCCGACTCCGCCGGCTTCGGTCGGGGTGAAGCGCGGCAGAAACGGCAGCCCGTAAAGTCCGCCGATGACGAATACGAACAGCAGCACCGGTGCCCAGATATCCTTCAGGCCGGCAAACCGCTCGCGCCAGGTGGTGTGAATACCCTTCGGCAGAAAGCTCGGGCGGAAATAGCCGATCCCTGCTATCGTCATCATGTACATGGTCATGGCGAGCAGG
>VAZS01000298.1 GCA_005884855.1 Alphaproteobacteria bacterium
TTGAGTAAATGGCGGACTGGTTGCTTACCTCCAAATCGCCAGGCCACGACGAACTTCGAGTAGGTTAATCTTTCCAGCCGGCCTTGCGCAGACCGTTGACGAGATGATCGTGGTCCTCCGGCCGGAACCACGGAGCTCTGTTGCGGACATACATATCGAATGCCCCCGGTGCGCGTGACACGGCCTTCTGCAATGCTTCGCTCGCTTCGGTTGTGCGCCCAAGCTGACCCAGCGCCGCCGCGGACCAGCGGTAGACCATGGGAAAATCGGGATATGATCGAATCAACCGTTTCGATGCCTCGATCGAAGCCGCGTATTCGCCGCAGAAATATAGACCGCACGCGACGTGCAGCAAACGGACTGCCAGATAGGGATCGCGGGGATCGAGCCTGATACATGTCTCGAGAGCCGTGAGCCCTTCTGTTTGCCGTCCTGCGAATATCAACGTAGCGCCCCTGTGGCCATGAGCGATGGCCAGATTTGGACTCATCGACAGAGCTCGTTCAGTCTCCGCCAACGCACCCTCAGCGTCGCCGCACGCCTGCAAGGCCCAGCCAAGGCATGAACGAGCTTCTGCATCGGCGCCATCGAGTCCCACCGCCCGACGGGCCAACGCCTCGGCCGAGCGTTGCGCGTTTCGCAGATCCAGCTTCTGGTAGATCGCAGCCGCTTGCAGTTGATACAAGGCGAGCGCGCTGTAGCCGCCGGCGAAAGCCGGGTCGAGATCGATGGCCTGCTTAAAAAATTTCTCGGCGGTCGCATCATCGTCCGGGGTGGCCTTGCTCAGATGCCACAGACCGCGCTGATAAGCCGCCCAAGCATCAAGGCTCTCCGGTGGCTTGCGCATGGCCCGTCGCACCTCGGCGCCCGCAATGGCTGGGGCCAGCGCGGTCGTTAGCGCTTGAGTAAGCTCGTCCTGCACAGGGAAAATATCGGCGAGATCGCGGTCGTAGCGCTCGGCCCACACGTGGTTGCTGGTTCCGGCCTCTATCAACTGCGCAGTTACGCGAATCCTGTTACCGGCTTTGCGCACACTACCTTCGAGCACATAGCGCACCCCGAGCTCGCGCCCGACCTGTTTCACATCGACACTTCGACCCTTGTAGGTAAAGGACGAGTTTCGGGCGATGACGAACAGCGAGGGATAGCGCGATAAGGCGGTGATCACGTCCTCGGCCACGCCATCGGAGACGAACTCCTGCTCGGGGTCGCCGCTCATATTTGTGAAAGGCAGCACGGCGATCGACGGCTTGTCGGGCAGCGCGAGCATCGAAACATCGGCTTTCGGGGTCGCAGCCGGACGGGCGGGATTGATGATGATGCGGTAAACGTGGACGGGCCGGGCGATATTCTTCAGCAGTTGCTCGCCTGCGTCCTCGACGTCGAACGGCAGCTTATCGCGCGCGTGGTTGAGGACTGTTCGAGAGATACATATGCCCCCGGGTTGGGCAAGCGCCTCAAGACGCGCTGCGATATTTACGCCATCCCCATAGAGGTCTCGACCTTCGATCATCACGTCCCCGAGGTTGACGCCCACCCGAAATTCAATTCGTTCCTCCTGCGGCAAGTCGGCGTTGCGTTCGAGCATGCCCTCCTGCAGCTCGATCGCGCAGCGCACCGCATCAACGACGCTTAGAAACTCAATTAGAATTCCGTCACCGGTCGTTTTCACGATCCGGCCGTGATGTTGTTTGCTCTTTGGATCGATCAGCTCGCGGCGAAGCAGCTTGAGGCGGGCGAGCGTGCTCTCTTCGTCCGCGCCCATCAGCCGGCTATACCCGGCGATGTCGGCGGCGAGAACAGCCGCGAGCTTGCGTTTGGTCTGATGCGTGGCCATGGGGGCAGGTTCCCCAAGTTCCTTTTGGGCATACTATCACCGCATCCAGGCTATGCGGCGAATGAATTGCATCCATCGGCGCTGATGTGAACCGGCCTTCACGGCCTGAGAGTCAGTAGGACGCGGCAGTATGTCCCTTTATCGGGGTAGACCTGAAGTAAGCGCGCAGGGTCAAGGTGAACCGTTTGAGCTAGAAGGGACATGCCACGATCTTCCGCCGACGTCAGCTAGTGACCCGCAAAAGAAGTCAATTTCTGTTGCCGCTATCGGCCTTGAGGTGACGATCGAGGAACTGGTGCAGGCGGTGACTTGCATTGTCCGCTGCCTCGCCGTTGTATTCCACCCAGTGATCAAACAAGCTCATGCCGGGCTGAAGGTGCGGGTAATAGAATCCGTGGTGCGCGCCGGGATAGACAACGCGTTCGAGTGGCGGCCCGTCGTTGCGCGCTCCAGAGGTGTGGCGCATGCAACGGCCATCAGCGCAGGTACGACGCACCAAACCATCACTACCATGGCTTGGAAAGTGACTGTTCTAGGCAATGGCGTCTCCCTCGAATCGTCGCCCGAACTCCTCGTGCGGGTGCGAAGCCTTCCAGCTCTCCACGTCCGCGGCGCTTCAGCGATGATGTTGCTGAAGTTTCCACTCCAATACAACATGCTCGTGCCTCAGCCTGGACAGCCCTTCGGTCGAGCCCGCTCCATCGTGGTGCTTCTAATTCTTTTCCAGCCTGAACACGACGTCCGCTCTTGGGCACGAAGCGGGCATGCCGGCGCGGCGTGATCATGCCCGCTCTTGAGGGTAAAGCAGACCTGGCAGGGAAGCGACGCTACTTCCGGTTATGCCCATTTCGGGAGTCGTGCCCCCTTGAGGGAAGAGCTGCGCTAGTGCACTCTAGTTGTTCGACCAACACATGGACGGCGGCGATGAACACGGGAGTAGCGCGGGTTTCGATCATCGCGATGGTTTTGCTCGCGACGCTCGGCATCTCAAGTGCGCAACAAGCCGCCAAGCTTCCCGCTGGCGGACCAGTCTTCTCGAATACCGGTCACGATGCGGACGCTTACGGCGCTGATGAGGGATATCCCCTTGGCACATTGGCTACCGGAGCGGAGATGCGGCATCTCGTTGCGACCTATAGTCATTTTGACGAACTGACACCCGCGCGCATCGTTGCACGTTCAGTCGCAGCCTCATCGTTTCAGCGCGCCGCCGAGCCCGAGATTTACTACAGCTTCGGCGGCGAGCGCCGGACCATCGCAGATTATCTCAGCCGACAGCCGACAACCGGACTACTGCTCGCTAGGGACGACACTATTTTATACGAACACTATCAATACGCGCGATCGGACCGCGATCGCTTTCTCTCCCAGTCCATGGCGAAGACCATCACCGCGATGCTGATCGGCATCGCCACAGCCGACGGTCTCATCAAATCGATTGATGACGACGTCGCGACCTACGTCACTGCGCTCGCAGGCACCGAGTACGGTAAGACACCGATCCGCGCGCTGTTGCACATGTCTTCCGGTGTCGACTTCAAGGAGACCTACGACGGGCAGGACGATATTGCGCGCCTCGGGCGCGACTTGTTCGGCCGGCCCGGCAAGGCCCCTGTGGTCAGCGTCGCGCAGTTCAATACCCGCGGCGCGCCGCCTGATACGCGATGGCACTACGCCAGTTCCGAGACCGAGATCCTTGGACTCATCCTGCGCGCTGTGACCGGCAAGCCAGTCGCCGATTACCTGAGTGAGAAGATATGGCAGCGGATCGGCACCGAGGCCGACGCCTCGTGGGCAATCGACGGTACAGGCCAGGAGGTGACCTTTTGCTGCTTCAACGCCGTGTTGCGCGACTACGCCCGTTTTGGCCGCCTGCTCGCGCATGATGGCATGTGGAACGGACGCGAAATCGTCCCACGCCAATGGCTGATTGATGCAACGACGGTGCGTTCATCCGACACTCATCTCGCGCCCGGTGTGGCCACAAAGTACTACGGCTATGGCTATCAAATCTGGCTGCTGCCGGGCGCGGAACGCCGGTTCGTTTTGCTTGGGATCCGCGGCCAGATGATGCCGTTTTCATGGTCGAAGCCCAAGATGCGGCAAGGTAGCGACTTCGGCTTCGGGCACGTTTGCGACATGCCAACTGACCCTGTGAAAATGTCTGCTTATCGGCGTAGACTGGAAGTGGTCGACGCATGTTCTGCCGACGCGAATGTCCCAAAGCGGTAGTCCTCCCGCAAGCGCGCGCTCGAAGGATCTGATTTA
>VAZS01000299.1 GCA_005884855.1 Alphaproteobacteria bacterium
TCTACAAATACCAAAGATGCAGAGAGATAATAGTTTCAATTTAGGTCCCGCCTTAATACGCGTGAAAAAAGGAAAGGAAAGGAAAGGAAAGAGAAGGAAAAAAATAGTAAAAGTTCAGGGGCCTCAGTCGAATTCTGGAGCGAAAACCACATCGCGATATTTGCTATTTGCCTTCTCCGTACGCGTCTGAGCATCCTCTGCTGGGCGCCCTCTCCGAGGCTGAATCCCAGATATCTTGGCCCTCACTTTGCGTGAAGCAGCAGCACGATTCTTCAGAATATCGGTAACTAATTTCCCACACACTTCTGCTCCCAGGTGTGCATACAGCCTTATTCCTGCAGCATTAGTGTGCTTGTTAATACTTTCAAAGATCGCTTGCCGCTCGATCAAACTGTAGGGTTTGAAAGTAACCCAACTGCGACATCTTGCCATGTACGACGAGATATCACGCTAAGACCTGTTAGCACAAATTCACTGCGAATCAAAAGTATTCAACTTACCCGAAGGTCCTTATATTCATGCATCCTGGATCCAGCGTATCCGCAAAGCCTCTGCATATTGCTAATTCCTGTAATCTTCACACCCTTTCGGCGAGCGGCAGGGTGCAGAGCTTTGCTGTTTTGCCTTTGGATCTCATGAATCTCTGCACGTCTTTTCTTAATCAATTCTTCGTCAACTATCAAGGGTAGAAAGATGGATGATTCATCAGAGCAGGTACTGCTCTTCTCAGTCCGGGCCCTCTTTCTCGGCTGAACATGTTCCCTTTCAAAGTATTCCTCATCTTCATCCTTATCTTCACCTTCTTCGTAACTATCACCGCACTCTTCGTCTTCCTCATTTCCGGACTGGGATTCAAGTCTTGGGGACGGTTTCCATTCCCATGGATAAGTCCTCCTTTTCTGAGTCTTTTTGGCGGTTAAGGGAGGTTCAGTCGGCTCATCCACCTCAGTGGGCTCCTCATCCACCTCAGTCGGCTCCTCGTCTACTTCAGTCGGCTCCGCATCCAGCTCAATCGGATTTCGTAGCTTGGCTCCAAGAACGCCTTCATCTGCCTCGAGAGATGTGTTCAACTGGGCAATAATAATCCTCTTAGTCTGCTAACTGTTAGCAATGCACAACTACAAACGGGGAGGCTTATTTCAGTACATTTGGGGAAAAGGATGAAAGAACGTCACCGACATCCACCTTCCTCCTGCTTTGCATTTCCTCTCGTAGGGTAGGATCCTTGGTGACTTTGGCAATGGTTCGCTTCTTGAATTGTTTCGGTTTCCTGGACTTCAGTTTTGGTGGGTCTAGGAAGTTCTTTTCGTTTTCGAGGAACTTTTTAGACTTTGTCGCATTCGTTGGTCCTCTTGTAACAGGCCTTATTGGTACTAAAGAAGCTGGAGTCTTCTTGGCTTTCGGAGGCATAATGGAAGCGCTGGCTGGCTGGCTGATGATAAAGCGTGAGGAGAAGGGAAATGAAGAGAATCTTGGTGAGACTAGATATGTAGATGATATGAGTACTCATGCACGATGCACAACATCTTATAATCCTTCAAGTTCTCCATATTCTTGAAGCTATTGTGCCGGTCAGCACTAGTCAGTTGATAGTAAGCTGAAGATAGCAATAAGTTTGATTCTCGTTTACTTCAGACAACGATAAGTATATTCCATTGGCGTTCGCATGGAAAGACAGGTGAAACTAAAGGAGATGAATCTAACTAAGAGAGTTTGTTGTAAGCTGAAGATGACGAGAATATCTACAAGTCTAATCTTAGGTTCAGGATTGGTTGCAACACATGCACACTCCAATTGGTCTCAACAATTGTGACTGCAACTCTAGGCAGTACTCGACTAAGGTGAATGCACAAAATTGGCGTTTGTGTATATGAGAGAGCTGTAGCTAAGGTGGGGCCAAGCTAATGTTTGTTCAGCTTGATCTGGCACTTGACTATTCCCAGAAAGTTAAGGCTCGGTAGTATATTCAATTTAAAAGCCAATCAGAGCACAGTTTAACTCCTATTAAGATTATCTACAAGTCTAATCTTAGGTTCAGGATTGGTTGCAACACATGCACACTCCAATTGGTCTCAACAATTGCGACTGCAACTCTAGGCAGTACTCGACTAAGGTGAATGCACAAAATTAGCGTTTATGTATATGAGAGAGCTGTAGCTAAGGTGGGGCCAAGCTAACATTTGTTCAGCTTGATCTGGCACTTGACTATTCCCAGAAAGTTAAGGCTCGGTAGTATATTCAATTTAAAAGCCAATCAGAGCACAGTTTAACTCCTATTAAGATTAAACCTCAGCTTCCGCTCACATCACTGTTTTGTGCCGCTATATTTTAGTACTCTGTATCTAGCTTCAGATTGGAGAGATTAAATTAATCAGAAATGAACCTGTCGCTATCACAGTACAGTTTTGCAAGCTTGGCGAAGGTCAAAATAATGAAACTCAGATGAAATACAACTATAGGCTACTGATTATCAACAAGTTTAAATTAGGGAGTGTATACTATTTGTTGACAATATCGCATACTTGTTTTCCCGTGCATACGTGTTCTACTCTCTCGTGCACCGTATACCACTCCAACTCACTTTCTTTGTCGCAGAACTATCAATATCTGACATTGACTCTTGTTTCGTCTAACTCTCTCACGTACTATCTACTACTCCAACTCACTTTCTTTGTTGTGGAACCGTCGATATCTGACATTGACTCTTGCTTCATGGATCCTAAATTGCTATCAAATGTTGAGAGGCGGGTTCTTTGTGATTGCCTAGTATGCAAGAGTGCAAATATTTTCCAAAAGGTTTCTATTCGCACATGCAGAAGACATAGAAAACAGTATGGTAGGCTAAATTATATATTTTCCCAGTTTCTATTTTATTAGTATTTTCTATTAACTTTTCAAAGGGATTTCGAACTGTCATATATTAAGCCTGCTGGACCCAGAAAACGATAGTGATAGCCAGAAAGTGAGCGACGAAGATAGTCATGAAAAGCAACTCCTTAAACCAACAATGCCTCCAATTCATGTACCTCAGCATGCTGGCGAGACTGGCTTCCCGTATGAACTACTCAGCCAAATTCATCTCCCTGAAGAAATCAGAATGAATTTTATACAACTTGCCTGGAAGACTCGATGCAATGTGTCAGACAACGCGTATGATCAGTTAATTGATATTAGAGACTCAAATTTCCTGAAATTGAAGGCATGCCGAAAAGCCCTCTTTCAGTGGTCTGGGATCTGCTCTCAAGACTTTGATTGTTGCAGAAATGGTATGTTACCTTCTAATAGCCAAATCATGAAGTCTTGTTAACTCTCAATGACTGTGACTGTTCAGGATGTATCGCATTCACAACCATATATGAGCATATGGATGAATGTCCATTTTGCTCCGAGCCACGGAGAATTTCAGACAGAACAACAGCTGTGGCAAAGTACCAATATATACCCCTTGAACATCGCCTTCGCTTGGCCTATGCGCATCCACAAACAGCAGCTAAGCTACAAAATTATCGTCAGAAATTCAGGGATCCTCAGCTATCCTCCATTTCTGATGTATGGGGAGGATCTGTCTTAAGATCAGCCAAGATGAGAAATTTATTTGAAGGTGATGATGACTGTGACCGTGCCATTGCACTTCAATTTTCATTGGATGGTGTACAGACGCACAAGACAGGTCAAAATGAGATTTGGCCATTAATTTGTTTGAATCTAAACCTTCCACTTACTGAGCGTTTTCGTGAAGATAGTATTTTACCAATTGGAATAATACCTGGACCCCAATCACCATCAGATCTGGACTCCTTCTTGTATCCATTTATTACTGAAGCTCGCCAGCTTTCTTCAACTGGAGTCAGAGAATGTTATGATGGAAGCACACAGACATACTTCAGACTGAGAGTTCATGTTGTTCTCTGCACAGGTGACACACCTGCAATTGCTAAACTTCTCCGCATGAAATCTGCAACAGCATCTTCCTGTTGTCGATTCTGTAACATACAAGGTTCAATTCCATGTACCTAAATTCTATCTGAATACTGCTAATTGGTTTTTTGACACCTTTTTATCAAAACAGGCCAGCATATCCGTGGGTCCCCAACTTATTATTGTCCCCATGAAGCAAAAAGACTGGGATTAATGGTTTCCCTGCTATACTAAAATTAATGACATTATGTGTTCCAGAATTATTTCCCCTTGATATTATGCATTTACTATATCAGGGGGTTATCTCCCACGTTCTCATGCCATTGTTTGCTGGAAACTTTTGGAAAGAAGGCTCTCCCTTTAATCGTTCTGATCGTGGAAAGACTCCCCGCCAGATCCAAAGCGAGAGGTCACGTGCAATAAAGGATAATCGGAAGTGGATTGCTCCTGATGATGATGGGCTCCAAGTCCCTGCTGCTACTTGGAAGCGTATGGGGAAAGATCTAGCAGTTTGTATCCCAAAGCCGTTTAATTATTTCGCTGACACTAGTTGTCACTAGGGAGGAAAAAAGACAACACCTTCAGTTTACGGCAGATATCCCAAAGACTTTACTCACCAAAAAGGTGAATACAAGGCAGAAGACTATTCGAACTTCCTTCATCATTATTCTCTGCCCCTGTTCTATCAAAACTTGGATCCCACTGTTTTCGAAGCATGGAAACACTTCGCCTATGGTGCCACACTGTCAATGAAAATTGAAATTGATGAGCATGATATTGGTGGAGCAGAGACGGCATTTGTAACATTCTTGACATGGTATTACAAAACTGTATACCAGAGGAAAAGGAAAAGGCTTGCTGCCTACACGTACACAATGCATGCATTGTGTCATATTTTCATATGTATGAAGTGGTGGGGATCCCTCAGTAATGTTTGGCAATTCACAGGAGAAAGGTTCTGTGGGCTCTGTGTGAGCTGATGCAAAAGTCATGCATACGCCTCTTCAAATATTCATCAAATTATCATAACACGTTTAGGCTTGCAAGCATTGATGAAGACTGCTGACTCTGGAATTCATCTTCGGAACATACGACTACATAGTCCTCTGGATTGCCTACGTCATAAAATGCGGCTAAATTTATCATTCCTGTCACCAAAGAGGTTTATTAACGATATTGGCAATACTAGTGCCTTTGATACAGAGTTTCTTACAGCACTACGAAAGTTTTATGCGAAAAGACAGGGAGTTAGTCTTGACAGTGTTGCTGTCGAACGATGGGGAACAATTTGGGAGCGTATGGAGTTTGAAGGGCTTGTAATTGGTTCTAGGTTAGATTATTTCTACTTTGGAACCCCTAAACTGGCTGAGCTGACTATTAGGTGAGTTGCAGGTCGTCGGTCAGTTCGAGAAGATATAACGCCCGTGAGAATTTCTTCGTCCGTATTCAACTGGAAACTCGGGCCGGTTCAACTATAGATGTTTACGCGGATGTCATCTATTTTTTGCAACACCCAGATCCTTATGCGATTAGCAACAGCTCATCTCCTGAATCTGTTATGCTCGCTTATGTTCAGCTTTATGATATCAGGGAACATGGAGCAGGACTTATCGAACAGGTTAGGGAGAGGCCCAACGGTAATTGCTTTGTTGAAGTAAAATCGATAAAGACGTTGCTAGCAAGGCTCAGGACCACAGGGACTATCTCAAGCCAAGTAGAGCGAATGTGGGTTATTGACAGGCAACGGATGTATCAGATACTTGCTCGAGCAAATGGATATCACTGGACGGCAGAGTCAAGTGTAGAACCGGAAGATGAGGAGAATGACGCAAA
>VAZS01000311.1 GCA_005884855.1 Alphaproteobacteria bacterium
CATCGGCGTCAGCTTGGTAATCCTCAAGCCCATGGTGCGAACGATCCGCCAGCCACCCATCAGAGTGCCGAGTGCCATCGCCGCCTGACACGCAAGCACGACCCAGAACGGCACGAAGAATTCCTTGCCGAGATGCCCTTGGGAAAACAGCAGCACCGCGATGATGCCCATGGTCTTCTGCGCATCGTTGCCACCATGGCCGAGCGAATAAAGCGACGCCGAGACGAATTGCAGGATGCGGAAGGCGCGGTCGACCGCGAAGGGCGTGGAGCGGACCGAAGCCCAGGACACCACCGCAACCAGCACCATCGCCAGCAAGAATCCGACCAGCGGCGACAGCACGATCGCGAGCAATGTTTTTGACAATCCGCCCCAGACCGCGGCGGAGATTCCGGCCTTCGCCATTCCGCCGCCGACCAGTCCGCCGATCAATGCGTGTGAACTGGACGACGGTATTCCCAAGCCCCATGTGATCAGGTTCCAGACGATCGCGCCCACCAACGCGGCGAAGATCACCGCGCTGTCGATGACGCTCGGCTCGACGATGCCGGTGCCGATGGTCTGGGCGACATGAAGCCCGAACACCAGGAACGCGATAAAATTGAAGAACGCCGCCCACAGCACCGCGTAATGCGGCCGCAGCACCCGGGTCGATACGATGGTCGCGATCGAATTGGCGGCGTCGTGCAATCCGTTCAGGAAATCGAACAGCAGCGCGACTGCGATTAATCCGACCAGTATCGGAAGACCAAGTGTGGCGTCCACTCCGCGGCCCTGCCCTATACCTGTTCTATGACGATACTGTTGATCTCATTGGCAACATCGTCGAAGCGGTCGGCCACTTTCTCGAGATGGTCGTAAATCTCCGCGCCGACGATGAAATCCATCGCGTTGGTGTTGCGGTGCTTGAGGAATAGCTCCTTGAGGCCGATGTCATGGAGATCGTCCACCCGGCCCTCCAGTTTGGTCAATTCCTCGGTGATGGCGGTCAGCATGGCGACGTTATTGCCAATCGACTGCAACAGCGGCAAGGCACGGCCGACCAGATTGGCGCACTCCACCAGCAGCGTTCCCATTTCGCGCATCGGCGGTTCGAAGGTACGGACCTCGAACAGAATGACGGCTTTTGCGGTCTGCTGCATCTGGTCGATGGCGTCGTCCATCGACGTGATCAGGTTCTTGATGTCCCCCCGGTCGAATGGGGTGATGAACGTCCGGCGCACCGCGGTCAGCACCTCGCGGGTGATGTTATCGGCATCATTCTCGAACTGATTGACGCGCTGGCAGAATACCGGGGTTTCCGCGCCGCCGCGCAGCATGTCCTGCAACGCCAGGGCGCCTTGCAAGACCGTCTGGGAGTGGCGGGCGAACAGGTCGAAAAACCGTTCCTCCTTTGGGAGAAGGGCGCGAAACCAACGCAGCATCTGAGATGTCCATAGTTTGCGGCAATGGCCGCCCAAAGCGGCCCGGGACGGAAACTGTCATAGACCATTTTCCCGGGAAGCGCGCAGCCGGCAGGCTACGGAACCCGGTCATCCACCGCTTTGTAGGGCCGGTAAATGTGTCCGGAAACTGGCTCGGTTTTACAGCGAACGCCTAAAATGATGGGCGATTTCACCGACCACGCCGCGGCGGAATGTCAGCACGCAAACCACGAAGATGACACCCTGGATTACCGTCACCCATTGCCCGAAGCCGGCCAGATATTGCTGCATGGCGATGATCACGAAAGCGCCAACCACCGGTCCGAACACCGTCCCCAGCCCACCAACCAGCGTCATCAGCACGATTTCGCCGGACATCGTCCAGTGCACATCGGTCAGCGAGGCATTCTGGGCCACAAAGACCTTCAGCGAGCCGGCAAAGCCCGCCAGCGTGCCGGAAAGGATATAGGCGAGCAGCTTGTATTGATCGGTCTTGTAACCGAGCGAGATGGCGCGCTGCTCGTTCTCGCGGATGGCTTTCAGGACCTCGCCAAACGGCGAATTGATGGTGCGAAAGATCAGCAGGAAACCGAACAGGAAGCCGGCAAGGACGACATAGTAAAGGATGGTCGGGTTCGCGAGATTGAAAATTCCGAACAGGTGGCCCTGAGGAATCCCCTGGATGCCATCCTCACCATGAGTGAACGGCGTCTGCAGATAGATGAAATACAGCAGTTGCGACAACGCCAGCGTGATCATGGAAAAGTAGATGCCCTGACGGCGAATAGCGACGACGCCGGTCACGATCCCAAGCCCGGCCGCGCCGGCGGTGCCGACCAGAATGGCAAGCTCGGGCGTCAGACCCCACACTTTAAGCGCGTGCGCGGTGATATAGCCGGCTGTACCCAAGAACATGGCATGGCCGAACGACAGCAGGCCGCCGTAGCCGATCAGCAGGTTGAAGGCGCAAGCCAACAACGCAAAGCAGAGCGCCTGCATCACGAAGAATGGGTAAACGCCCGTCAACGGCACCACCAGCAACAAGGCCGTCATCAGGCCGAACGCGATCATCTCGTCTTTGGTGTTGCGCGCCGTTACCGGTATCGAATTTTCGGTTATCGCCGTCATATCAGGCCGCCCGTCCTGTCAATCCCGAAGGCTTCACCAGCAGCACCAGCACCATCAACACGAATACCACCGTGTTGGACGCCTCCGGGTAAAAGTATTTTTGATTGATCGGCGCCGACAGCACCCCGGCAAGCGCGGCGAGGCCCACACCGAGCCCGTAGGTCAGCGTGATCATCCTCGGCACGTTGACGCCGAACGCGCGCACCAGGGTAGGGTTTTCGGTGGCGGCGCGCAGGTAAGCGCCAAGCCGCGTCCGCTCGATCAAATACCAGGTCAGCAGACATACGATCAGCGAAAAGACCACGACCCACCCGCGATAGATCGGCAGGAACATGAACCCGAGATTCATGCCGCCCTTCAACTCATCAGGGATCGAATAGGGCAAACCGGACGAACCAAAGTAGTTCTGAAACACGCCTTGGATGATCAGAGCCAGCCCGAACGTCAGCAACAGCCCGTAGAGATGGTCGAGCCCGGAAAGCCATTTCAACATGGTGCGTTCAAGGAACATTCCGAAAATGCCGACAACAACGGGAGCGATGATCAGCGCAGGCCAATATCCGATGCCTGCCAGGTTCAGCAGGAAATAAGCGACAAACGCGCCCATCATGTAAACAGCGCCATGGGCGAAATTGATGATGTTGAGCATGCCAAAGATCACGGCTAGCCCGAGACTAAGCAGCGCGTAAAACGAGCCGTTGATCAGCCCCACCAAAAGCTGTGCGTACAGAGCTTGCATCGATCGATCTTTCGCACTCAGTCCTGTTGTGACGCCTATACGGCGCCCGCCGGCGCAGTGCCGGCGGGCATTGTTGTTACTTCTTCACCAGCGGACAAGAACTTTCCGAAAGCGGCCTGAAGGCCTGGTCTCCGGGGGTGGTTCCGACCACCTTGTAGTAGTCCCAGGGGGACTTGGATTCCTCAGGCTTCTTCACCTCAAACAGATACGCGGGGTGAATCTTGCGGCCATCGACGCGAATAGTACCCTTGCCGAACAAGGGATCGTCGGTGGGCATTTCCTTCATTTTCGCCACCACCTTGGCGCCGTCGTGCGGATTGCCGCTCATGGCTTCGAGAGCCTTGAAGTAGTGGATCAGTCCCGAATAGACGCCGGCTTGCACCATGCTGGGCACGGCCTTGTTCTTCGCACGAGCGGAAAAACGTTTCGAAAACGCCCGGGTCCCCTCATTCAAGTCCCAATAGAAGGTTTCGGTAAAATTCAGCCCCTGCGCCACCTTCAGGCCGAGCGAGTGTACGTCGGTAATAAACAATAGAAGCCCCGCGAGTTTCTGGCCTCCCGCTACGATGCCGAATTCCGACGCCTGTTTGATGGTATTGGTCGTGTCGCCACCGGCATTGGCCATTCCGATGATCTTGGCCTTTGAAGCCTGCGCCTGCAGCAGGAACGACGAGAAATCTGCCGTGTTCAGCGGGTGCTTCACCCCGCCGATGACTTTGCCGCCCGCCTTCGTCACAACGGCGGTGGTGTCGCGTTCCAGTGCGGCGCCGAACGCGTAGTCAGCCGTCAAAAAGAACCAGGTGTCGCCACCCGCTTTCACCAGCGCCTGGCCGGTGCTGTTGGCGAGCATGTAGGTGTCGTAGACCCAGTGAACGGTGTTCGGCGAGCATTGCGCATTAGTGAGATCCGACGATGCCGCGCCGGTATTGATCATGATGGAGTTCTTCTCCTTCACGAGATTGTTGACCGCAAGGGCAACACCGGAGTTCAGCACGTCCATGAAAATGTCGACCTTCTCGACGTCGATCCATTGCCGCGCGATGTTGGTGGCGATATCGGGCTTGTTCTGATGATCGGCGGAAATCACGTCGATCTTCCATCCCTTGGCCGCCAGTCCGGAATCTTCCACCGCCATCTGGGCAGCCAGCGTCGAGCCAGCGCCGCCAAGGTCTGAGTAAAGCCCCGAATTATCGGTGAGGACGCCGATCTTGATCGTCTTGTCCTGCGCAAAGGCGGCGCCGCTTGCGGCAGACGCGAGTGCCGCGGCAAGCAAAACAGCCGATATTCTATTTTTCATGTTTACTCCGTGGATCCTGCTTCAAAAATGGTGTTCAGACGCCGAGATAGGTGTGAAGTTTGCCCATGTTGGACTGTAGATCCGCGTTTGCGAACCCGTCGATGACCCTGCCGTGTTCGACGATGTAGTAACGATCCGCGACGGTAGATGCGAACCGGAAATTCTGTTCGACCAGAAGGATCGTGAAGCCTTCTTTCTTGAGCCGCGCGATGGTGTGGCCAATCTGCTGGATAATAACCGGGGCGAGCCCCTCGGTCGGCTCGTCCAGCATCAGAAACCGCGCGCCGGTGCGCAGGATGCGCGCGATCGCCAGCATCTGCTGTTCGCCGCCTGACAATTTGGTGCCCTGGCTGTTCAGCCGCTCCTTGAGATTGGGAAACAGGTCGAAAATCTGCTCGAGCGACAGGCCGCCGCTCCGCACGATCGGCGGCAGCAACAGGTTTTCCCTGACATCCAGACTGGCGAAGATTCCGCGTTCCTCGGGGCAAAACGCGACGCCCATGCGTGCGATACGGTCTGAAGAGGACCGGATGATCTCCTGTCCATTGAAACTGACCGAGCCGGTACGCTTGCCGATAATCCCCAACACCGATTTCAGGGTGGTGGTCTTGCCGGCGCCATTGCGTCCGAGCAAGGTGACCACCTCGCCGGCATTCACGTTGAAATTGACGCCGTGCAGGATGTGCGACTCGCCGTACCACGCTTCCAGGTCCTTAACCGCCAGCACAGGCGCGGCTGCCCCTGGCGAGGGTGTCGGCTTCGGCGCGGCATCGGCCATTGTGATGTCAGGCATGACCTGCCCCCAGATAGGCTTCCTTGACGCGCTCATCCTTGGAAAGCTCGGCGTAGTTGCCTTCCGCAAGCACGTGGCCGCGCGTCAGCACGGTGATGATGTCCGAAAGATTGGCCACCACGTTAAGATTATGCTCGACCATCAGGATGGTATATTTCGCCGATATGCGCTTGATCAATGCGGCGATCTTGTCGATGTCTTCGTGTCCCATGCCGGCCATCGGCTCGTCCAGCAGCATCATTTCAGGATCGAGCGCCAAGGTGGTCGCAATTTCGAGCGCGCGTTTGCGCCCGTAAGGCATTTCTACCGCCGGTGTGCTCGCGAACTCGCTCAGGCCGACATCGTTGAGCAATTCATGCGCGCGATTATTGAAACGGTCGAGCACAGATTTGGAACGCCAGAAATCGAACGACTGCCCATGCTGGCGCTGCAGCGCCACCCTTACGTTTTCCAGAGCGGTCAGGTGCGGAAACACCGCCGAAATCTGGAACGAGCGCACCAGCCCAAGACGCGCCACGTCGGCCGGCGCCATCGCTGTAATGTCCTGTCCCCGGTAGAGGATTTGACCGGCTGAAGGCTTGAGGAATTTGGTGAGAAGATTGAAGCACGTGGTCTTGCCGGCCCCGTTTGGACCTATTAGCGCATGAATACTGCCACGACGGACCCGAAGATCGACGTCGCGAACAGCGAAGAAGCCCGCGAATTCTTTGGTTAATCCGCGAGTCTCTAAAATGAACTCATCTGCCAATCACATTCCCCCATCAACCATTGTCGCGAAGCAGCGCGCATGGCCAATCCTTCTTAACCGCCGTTGCCCTCAGGACGTCTTGGAATTCGTCCCGGGCCGGCCACCTCCACCGGAATATGCCGTCAACCGCCCGCTTTACGCAAGGTGGAAAGCTCGGACGGACGCGGCGGGGATTCGCCATAAGTCCAATTGCTTGGCGGAAAGGATTGAGCCGTCGCGTTAGGCACTCGCGGCCATTCCAGCCCTTCCCGAAAGCGGTCGTTAACAGTCTTGCAGCCGGCGAAGTGATCGAATTCAACTGAGCTAGCCACCGCGGCGCGAGGCCCGCGATGGCGCCACTTCCTTGGCGTAGATTTCCGGCTTGAACCCGACCAGCAGTTTGCCATCGAGATCGAGGACAGGGCGGTTGATCATCGAGGGCTGCGCCAGCATCAGGGCGATCGCTTTACGCTCGTTCAGGCCCTCCCTGTCGCTGTCGGGCAATTTGCGAAACGTAGTGCCCGCGCGATTGAGCAGGGTTTCCCAGCCGAGTTCGTCGCACCAGCTTTTCAACTGGTCTTTCTCGATGCCCTCGATTTTATAGTCATGGAAGGCGTAGGCGATGCGCTGACTGTCGAGCCATGCGCGGGCTTTCTTCATGGTGTCGCAGTTCTTGATGCCGTATATCGTGATGGTTCGCATCAGTTGTTCCTTGCCACTGTCACGCACATGCGCCGGCGGATTCTTCTTTAGCGACCGCAGCAGTGTCAACCGCGCCGGGGTCCGGCACGCCGATGGTGACATCGACGAACATGTCGTTGGCCGTTTTGCCCAGCATCCGAAAGAACCCGAGGCTGGAGTGGCGGATCGCGTCCGAGACCGCGCGCTTGGCCGCCTTGGTGGCATCGCGTCCGTGAACATCAACGCCCATGCCCATTTCAGTGATACAGCGCACGCGTGTCATTGGTTTCTTCTTTCGTTCGATCCGAGAGATATCAACGTGCCGCTTACAGTCTTCTAGTAATTTATCTCCATCCTCAGTCCCCTGGTATCGATTTCATCGCCGCCGAGACGTGCTGTGCTGTCGCGAGCCGCGACGGCGCACGCACAGGCGTCGATCAGATCGTCACGTCCGATCCCCGTGCCGTAGCGTTGCTCCAGCCATTTTGAGAGTTTGACAAAGCCCCGGTCAGCCAGCAGCCTGACGCGTTGATGACGGCCAAGCTCCGACTTCTTTCGTGCAAGGCGATGCTGATGGCCAAGCTTCCGGAAGATCAACTCCGGATGTGCTTCGCCGATGCTCGCCTGACGATCCGGGGTGATAAAATCATCAACTTCCTTGATCTTGTCTCTGATGTTCCAGAGCTGACAGGAAATACCCATGCCCGGACCTTCATGCCGCCAGTAATATTGGTTGGCCGAAGCTTGGTCAGGAAACTCCCAGAGATTTCGGCGAGCGCCCACAAACACCGTGGTGCCGACCAGTTCGCGAGCGCTGATGTCGCATATTCGATGGCCGGATATCTTCAGACCAATCGGCATGTCGATCATCGCGCGCTTGTGCGGCATCAACAGAAGCCTGCTCAGGCTTTGCGAATAGTCGAACTCCTGATTGCTCTGATCATCGATCCAGGCTGCAACCCAGCCTCGACGAAATCCGTCAACCCCGAGATATTCGGCCAAGCCCTCACTCCCACTCAATGGTGCCCGCCACCACACGCTTAGCACACGCATGATGCAATTTTCAAACAGCCGAACAGGTACGCGCCTTCGATCTCGCGACGCGACGCGCCCGAGGTTTGCATGAGCTTTGTCCCTCTGAAAAACAGAGGGCGCAGGGAAAGCCGGGTGTCCGATGCACCCGCAGCCTCATGTGCAAAAATAGAAAGCACACGAGTTAGTCACCACAGGTTCGCCGGATCAGTCCGGCTTTCCCCGCGCAATGGTTTTAACGGTTTCCTTCGTGATCTCCTCGGTGACCGGGCTCTTTTGCCACCGTCGCCTTGCGGATATTGGCGCCTCAAGACCGGTCGGGCCTGAAACGTCTCCGCAAAACTTGACGCCAGCGTCGGGGCGTCAGGACCACACGACTTCGCCGTCCGCAACAACGTCGTTCGTCTGCACGCTGTGATTAGCTCACGACCCAAAGGACCGCCCTGCCACCACTGTGCGTGCCGACGCTGTCGCGTCCATCGCATCCCGTCCCGCGTTCGTGACGATCGCGAGCCGCCCCTGCATGGGACGAGACAGCGCGGTTGTACTGTTGATTTTAGCTAGCGCGGAAGCGGAATATTTTTTTAATCGGGGATGGACAGCGATTTAGTGATTTGCCCGGCAGGCAGTTTTGTTGAGAGCCGCTAAGCGCGCAACCACGCTATTGACATTTTCTCAATTGATGCATAATCTGGCATCAGATGACACAGGGCATTTCATGAGCTACGCGGGCGCAATTGTCGCGGACCTTCT